>JAFDAP010000335.1 GCA_019313765.1 Deltaproteobacteria bacterium
TCCCGAAGGTAGATGAGAAAGAAAGGCTCATCTTAGCCACAAAAGAGGATGTCTCTAAAGAGGTAGCCAGAAGAAAGAACCCGGAAAACTATTCTCATCTGTGGGGGAAATCCTTGAGAGAAGTAAAGGATGAGATTGCCGGGATGGGAAGGCCGTTAGCGCCCCAATCCATAGATGCGCTGAACAGACTTCTTGAGGATTACGATCCATTAAAATTTGATGAGATTCAATTTGTTGAAAGAGAGATGAAAGCGGATGCCAGGCTTTACAGGGACAAAAAATTCCGTGCAGGCCTGGTGGCAACACTTGAACAAAGCATAGCAGATTACAGGGAGGCCTAATAACATGAAACAGTATTTTGAAAAAATGAGTCCCATAGGAAAAGAACTTAGTGAAAAGGATAGAGAAAAAAGCAGGGAAAACGCCCTTGAGGTATCAAAGGTTGACGAAGAGATAGCCGAGGCCTTAGAGAAAAGGAAACTGGCCGGCATTCCGGCCGAAAGGGTCCATAAAAGGGGAGAAAAGACGGCCTGGGAAAGGATCGACCTTTTAGTTGATCCCGGGACCTTCCTGCCCTTAAACAGCCTTTATGATCCTGAGTTTAACCAGGAAGGGTCCACTGGCGTCTTAACCGGATTAGGTAAAATATCGGGCAGATACGCCCTGATTATCGCATCGGATAACAAGGTCCTTGCCGGTGCCTGGATTGCGGGCCAGCGTGAACATGTGTTCCGGGCCCAGGATATTGCCGAGCAACTGCGTATCCCCCTTGTCTGGGTGCTCAACTGCAGCGGTGTCAAGTTGACCGAACAGGAAAAGGTATACGCGGGCAGGCGGTCCGGCGGAAGGACCTTTTTCAGGCACGCTGAACTGATCGAAAAGGGAATACCCGTAATCGTGGGTATGTTCGGGACCAATCCGGCCGGCGGCGGATATCATGCCATCAGCCCTGCCATTATTTTTGCCCATGAAAAATCGAATATGGCCGTGGGCGGCGGAGGCATCGTCAGCGGCATGTCTCCCAAGGGACACTTTGACCTTGAGGGCGCGGAGACCCTGATCGAGGCAACAAGACAGTTTAAACAGGTCCCGCCCGGCAGCGTCAAAATCCACCATGATAAGACCGGGTTTATGAGAGAGGTGTTTGACACGGAAGAAGGGGTGCTTGGGGCCATAAAGAAATGCATGGCAGGCATGCCGCTATATGATCCTTCAACCTTCAGGGTTGCGGAACCTGCTGATCCGTTGTATCCCTCAGATGATCTCAATTTTCTCGTTCCCATTAATCAAAAGAGGACCTACAGCATTGAACAGGTGTTAGCAAGGCTCTTTGATGGAAGCGAACACATGGAATACAGGCCGGATTATGGTCCCGAAGTGTACTGCGGCCTTGCCAAGATAGATGGTTTTTTAATGGGGGTTATTGCCAATCGCCAGGGATTTTTGGGCAAGGGCTATCCCAAATATGCAGAGGATAAATACTTAGGTATCGGGGGCAAGCTTTACAGGGAAGGTCTGATTAAGATGAATGAGCTTGTCATGTACTGCGGCAGGGACAAGCTGCCCCTGATATGGTTTCAGGATACGAGTGGTATTGACGTGGGTGATATCGCCGAACAGGCGGAACTCTTAGGGCTCGGACAGTCTCTTATCTACTCCATTGAGAGCTCACACGTTCCCATGATGTGTGTTGTCTTGAGAAAGGGAACGGCCGCGGCCCATTACATCATGGGAGGACCCCAGGCAACCCGGAATAATGCCTTTACATTGGGTGTGGGGACCACCGAGATATATGTCATGCACGGCTAGACGGCTGCTGCCGCGGCCTTTGCAAGGCGATTAGTCAAGGAACAGGATGCGGGCAATCCCCTTGACCCTGTGATAGATAAGATGAACGCCCTTGCCCAGCAGTATTATGATCAGTCCAGGCCAGTATACTGTGCAAAGGCAGGGCTGGTTGACGAGATCACCCGAATGGCTTCACTCAGGGACTACTTTGTCGGTTTTGCGAGATGCTGTTATCAAAACCCGACCAGTATTTGCCCGCACCATCAGATGCTGCTTCCGAGATCAATCAGGGGGTAGGCGCTGAGGGGGTGCGGGCGGCATAGCCGTCAGGCTAAGCAAATTGCAAACAGAGAAATTACAATTTTGGGGTATAAATCCCAAACTACAAGCACCAAAATACAAACAATATCCAAATCTCAAATACAAATGACCAAAACAATGACACGTTTTGATGCGTCTTTCATTTTCCATTTTAGACTTTCTTGGAAAATACAATAAAAGGCTTACGCCTAAACTCCTTAAGCTTATGTCTTTTGGAGTTAATCCGTAAGGATTTTATCCCAAGAAAAGTACAAACTACTTTTGGGCTTGGGTGAAGTAAGCCATGTTTTGATATTGTAATTTGGAATTTATTTGGAATTTGTCATTTGTTATTTGGGATTTTATTAGTTTTCCGCTGGGGATATCTTTAGCTTGACGGCTATAGCGCGGGCGGGGATAAACCCCGCATAGAAATTAACATTACTGAGAAGGAGGAAAAAAGATGGGCGAACATGATATTTTCAAGGCCAATCCAAGGATGCCAAAAAAGGTCAGATTAGCAGATATCACCATCAGGGATGGTTTGCAGCATGAGGAGGTATGGATCCCCACCGAGGCAAAGATCTATTACCTGCAGGAATTGGCCTTTGCCGGTGTGAAAAGGCTTGAGGTGGCCAATCTGGGAAACCCGAGGATTATGCCCCAGTTCAAGGACGCCGAAGAAGTGTTTAGGGGAGTCAGGGACGATATATTCGAAAAGCGGCTGAACAAAAGGGGCATCAAGCCGGAGGAGATCGAATGGACGGCCGTGACTATCAGGGAACCGGGCGTGGACCGGGCAATCAGGCTCAAAGAGGAAGGGCGCGGTCCCGACCGTGTTCTGATGATGGTCTCGACCGATGAAGAGCATCACTTTGCAAACAGCGGCACAACCCTGCCTGCATACTGGGCCGAGGCAGAGAGATGTATCAAAAAATGTAAAGATGCCGGTATTAAGATGAATGGAACCGTGAGCACCATCTGGGGGAGTCCCATATCGGGTCCTACAAAACTGGAGGATGCCATAGAATTTACAAAGCGGTGGTTGAGTATCGGTGCCGATGATATCGAGCACGCGGACCATGACGGTTCGGCCCCGCCTGACCAGGTATACCGTTACTACTCCATG
>JAFDAP010000336.1 GCA_019313765.1 Deltaproteobacteria bacterium
GAAATTTCTAAGCAGATTCATTTCTTTGACTGTCTGACAAATTCTTCAAAGGAACAGTCCGGGTTGATGCCTGGGCATGCATCCTTTGCCAGTTCCCAGGTTTCCTTATCGTTCACGTTTGCAGGGTAAAAGGGCCACAGGGAGCATATATCGGGTTTGACCGGGTGGATGAGGCATGCCTTTTCCCGATCAAAGAAGACGCAGAAACCATCCGGTCCGGTCCCTAAATAAAGATGGCCATTTCTTTTCTCACAAAACCGGGCGAGAAATACCTTCGGGGCGATTCCCAGGAAGCGTGAAATTCTTTTAATCTCTTCCTGTTCAACAATAATGCCGCCTTTACCATAGCAGCATTCCCCGCACATTTTGCATTCAAACGCTCGCATAGCTCGCTCCCTAAAATTTTTCACTTGGTTAAAAATTTTAGATTACGCGACTTTGTCGCTCTAACGCCCTGCCCGGGGCAGGGCGTTTTATAAAATCGCGCAGCGATTTTATTTAAGCAATGCGTCCAATTTCCAGTCAACCCTTAGCCTGAGTCTTGTGCCGGAACGCTTTTCTTTGTAAATGAGGTGCCCGTTTTTGAGCCCGTACCGGAAGAGGTCCCTTGTGACAGCGACATCCTGCCTGCAATATTCGGTCAGCTTTTTCATCTCTCCATTGCGAAACCATTCCACGGCCTGAAGGCCATGGGCCGTTTTTCCCCGTCCTAAGGTCTCTTTGGCTAAATGGTCCAGACCCAGACGAAACCCGAGCCTTTTAAAGATATCTTCCAATATATCAAAGGTGGGCAATTTTGCCAGGTCCCTGTTTGTATAGGCGCCAAGGACGCTGTAGTCAAATTTTTTGATATTGAACCCGATAATCAGGTCGGCTTTGTCCAAATATTTCATGAGATCATCAATCTCATCTTCTTCATAAACCACGAAACGATCCTCTAAGCTGTCAAAGAGGACCGCAACCGAAATCCTCATCAGGTGGGTATTGTGCCAGCCCCCCACATCCTGGGCAGTTTTTTGTGTCTCCAGGTCAAAGTAAACCACGCGTGGTTTTTTCTTTTCAATAACGGTTTCGTCACCGGCAGGCAGGGGCATGGGCCCGGCTTCCACCTTTCCATCGGACATCAGGCTTAAGGGGATATGCCCCAAAAGACCTTCAAGGATTAAGACGGCCGCCTGTTTGTCTAACGGTTTGTTGCCTGAACCGCACTTGGGAGAATGAATGCACGAAGGGCAGCCTTCCTCACATTCACAGGTCTTTACATGATTCATTGTCTTTTCAAGCAGGTCCAGGATGATCTCAAACCCGCGCGAGGCCAGACCCACACCGCCCGGATAGGCGTCGTAAATGAAAATGGCGCTTTTTTCCACCTGGGGATGGTAGGGATAGCATATGCCGCCGATATCATTCCTGTCGCAGAGTGCGAAAAGCGGGAAGATGCCTATGGCCGCGTGTTCTATGGCATGAATGCCGCCCATGAAATGAAGGCCTTTTTTCTCCACAAAGCCTTTCAGGGCCGGCTCTATCTCCACCCAGAAACCGATTGTTTCAAAGATATGGGGGGGCAGGTCCAGGTTAAAGACACCCATCAACTCCTGGCCCGGCAAGGCCCTTTTTTCATACTCGGTCACCACTTCAGTGACCTTGAGCCTGCCTTCCCGAACCAGAAACTGTGCCTTTGGCCTGCTGCGATGGATCTCCATTATCTCTGTTTCTTTTTCGGTCCGCACGCGGGTGAAATAGTTCAGGTGAGTTCCATGGACCACAATATCATTTTTTTCCAGTATCAGATTATCAACCAGATATTGTCGGGCCCTATGGAGATAGACAGCTCCCGGGTGACACTCTTTGAATGCCTTGATGCCGTCAATGGTGCCGATGGCCTGACCGGTCTCCTTTTCAAAGATCGTGTAGGTATTGCCTGCAGAGCGGATGTTTACGAAACGTTGTGGGTTCCGTTTTGATGCGAACCAGGTGGGCTCCCCCTCTGCGCTGCGGTTCAACGCACCTTCCTGTTCCAGTTTTTCAAGGTGCAAATCCAGATCCTTTGACCAGTATTTCCCGTCGCTCAAAGTTATGGGGATCTCTGCAGCCGCGCAGGGCAAATGGGCCTCAACCACGTTAGGGTTATCGGGATCCAGGACTGCAGCCTCAAAGGACCTCTCAAAAAGATCGTCCGGGTGCTTCATAAAGTATTGATCCAGGGCATCCGGCTTTGCCACAAGGATCACAAGGGATTCCCTGCCGGAGCGACCCACCCGTCCGCCCCTTTGCCATGTACTGATAATGGTGCCGGGATAACCCACCAGCAGGCAGATATCGAGATAACCGATATCAATACCCATCTCAAGGGCGCTGGTGGACACGACCCCGAGCAGGTCCCCGTCGGCTAATCTCTTTTCAATCTGCCTTCGTTCATCCGGCATAAAGCCCGCCCGGTATGAACTGACCCTTTTTCTGAGGTCAGGTGACAACTGGGAAACCCACACATGGATAAGTTCGGTGACCTTTCTGGACTGGGTAAAGGCAATTGTCCTGAAGCCTTTACGGATACAGTCAATGAAAAGCTTGGCCGAAGAAAAATTGGGGCTGGTCTCGGGATTCAGGAAAATAAAATGCTGACCTGACCTTGGGGCTCCCACGGATTGGATCACTTCAATCTCTTCCTCAATCAGACTCTCCCCAAAACCCTTCGGGTTGCTGATTGTGGCTGACAGCATAATAAACCGGGGCCGGGAACCGTATGTTTCACAGAGCCTCTTCAGCCTTCTTATCACCTGATTCAGATGGGACCCGAAGATGCCACGGTATGTATGGACTTCATCTAAAACCACAAACGAGAGATTCTCAAAAAGTTTTTCCCAGTTTTGATGATGGGCAAGGATGGCTCGATGGAGCATGTCGGGATTGGTAAAAAGGATCCGGGGCATTTGAGTTCGAATCTTTTTTCGCCTGTATGGAGTCGTATCTCCGTCATAGATCTCAGCAGAGATCTTTGTCTCTTTGATCCCTTCAAGCCATACGGAAAGGTTTTTCAACTGGTCCTGTTCAAGGGCCTTCAGGGGAAAAATATACAAGGCCCTCGCATCCCTGTGCTCTAAAATTTCCTCAAGAACCATGAGGTTGTAGATTAAACTCTTGCCGCTTGCAGTGGGTGTGGCAACCAGGACATTGGCCCCATGTCTCAAGTGCTCAATTGCCTTCACCTGATGGC
>JAFDAP010000337.1 GCA_019313765.1 Deltaproteobacteria bacterium
AGCTAAGGAAAAGGGGAAAAGTACATGGGAGCCCTGGCAGGAAAAGTTGCCTTCCTCCTATTTTGAAAAGAGATGGGGCGCTGCCTGGCAGGATACCGATAAGGAGTTTTGGGAGAAATTTAAGGCGGGCATTAAAGACAGGGTATCCAAGGCCAAGAAAACCGATTTGTCCAAATAGACCCAAATGCAACATCAAGAGATGAGGTCGCTTACATTGATCTTGAGCATTTTGGTGCTTGCCATAATTCGCTCGGCATTGCGCTGTATAGCCTGGATCCCCTGGGCCTTATCAATCCATAATTCGCTCGGCATTGCGCTGTATAGCCTGGATCCCCTGGGCCTTATCAATCAATCCCTTTGCTGCCGCTTCGATGTCTTCTATCATCTTATTGATCTCTTCAAGATCTATGCTATTCATTTCTGTCCTCCCACATTAATGGTCCTTGCGGAGATCTTTGAATCGTTTGGCCTTAACGTCATATCTGGGTAATGAACCATAAGGATGAAAAGATATATTGTACCGAAGGTTGGTCTTAAGCCTTAGCTGATCATTCAATTTTGCCAGGATCTTTTCTTTGAGATCCTCAGCCTCTGGTTGTAATTCCACCTTTAAAGAGATGTCATCGGTATCCCCCTTCTTGGTTACCAGCACTTCGTATTCATCCCCCAGCTCAGGCACCCCTCTAACTGCCTCTTCTATGGCCGTCGGAGCCAGCAGTACACCCTTCACTTTGGTAATATCGTCTGCACGACCAACAACGCCTCCCTTGATCATGCGGAAAGTTCGCCCGCACGCGCACTCCTGTTCGTGCCACACGATGATATCCTTGGAGTCAAATCGAATACATGGTTGAGCCAGCCGATCAAAGGCTGTGATGACCATTTTCCCCTGTCTATTGGGTTCCTCGATGATTTCTCCGGTACCTACGTCCTCTATCTGCACAAGGAAAAGGCCCTCGTTTACGTGCAGCCCCCCGGGCTGTTCTTGGCACTCATAGCTCCATGCACCTATTTCCGTGGCGCCTATGTGATCATACACCTTGGCACCCCAGGCCTCTTCCATCCTCTTTTTCGTTGTGGGAATGCTGGCGCCTGGTTCACCCGCACAGGTAATCTTTTCGATGTTAAGGTCCTTGGCAGGATCGAGTCCCAGTTTTGTCCTGGCAGTATCAGCCATACCGAGGATATACGTAGGAGTGGCCATTGTGGCAGTTGCCTTGAGTTCCTGCATCTTAAGAAGACGGGCCTCTGTGTTGAGGACGCCTCCCGGGACCACTTCACATCCTAATTTTTCTGCGCCATAATGTCCTGCCCAAAATGCGACAAAGATATTATAGCCAAACGGTATAAATACCCTGTCCGAGCGCCTGTAACCCTGGGAATAAAGTATATAGGCCCACGCTTCGGCCCACCATTCCCAATCCTGCCATGTATCGGGTTGATACACCGGCTGGCCGGTTGTGCCGCTGGTCTGTCGGAACTCCGAGACCTCTTCCAATGGGACACAAAGCATGTCACCGTAAGGGTAAGGATCTTTCTTTTGAATACCCCGCATCATGCTTTTTTCCACTTTGGGCACCATGGAAATATCCTTCATTGTCTTGATGTCCCCTGGCTCAATACCAGCATCTTCATATAGTCGGCGATGAAATTTTGAATGGTCAAATGCCCATTTCATTATCCGCCTGAATTTCTTGATCTGCAGTTCTCGAAGCCTTTCCCTTGGTAGGGTTTCAAGAAGAGGGTTCCAAAACCTGTCTGATTTGGGAAACATTGCCATATTACATCCTTTTGGCCTTAAAGGCCTGGCTATTTTTGTTCTGCCTGATACTTAAAGCTATCCTTCAGGGCCTCCACAACGGCCCTGGCGAACTCCCGCGTGTTTATGTGTGCCTTGATTTCTATAATCCTTATCCCCGGATCAAGATTCTTTCGTAGTTCATCAACAAACGCCTTATCTGCGGCCGGATCATGTAGAACTCCTCCTTCTCCGCTCAGAGACGAAAAACCCTTGGTGGGTATGAGGAACTTCACTAATCTTTTTTCTCCGTGTTTGTTCAGCTTTTCAGCCACGACCCGGGCGACACTCACCATTTCCTCTGCACTTGTCCTTGCCTGAACTCTCATGGCATCCTGCAACAGGAGCTTTCTGTCCGCCAGGTTCCGGGACACCCACAGAGGATCATCCTTATCCCGCCTTTCAATGGGTCCGCAACTGAGCATATCAAACCCGCAAGGGGTTAGGATATACGGGATGGCCTGATTGACGGCAGCCTCGAGTCTGTGGGGCCCGGCATCCCGGTTGCCTCCCAAGATATGCTCGCTCAGGCTGGCCGGCACAAGATCAATGAAGGCATCTAACAACCCCTGATCCACCAGGTCTTCGGCTGCCCTGTCTCCCAGTCCTGTAGCATGAAAGGAGATGGGATTGTACTTCTCTTGCTCCAAACCCTCCCTCACATAGTGAGCACATTGGTCGCAAAAACCAAATTCCGTCAGCGCAACTGCCGGTCTTTCATCTTTCTTGACGGTTTCAAATCCGTCCACCATTCCGCATATGGCTCCAGCGCCGTTGACCATCAAACGTCTCACCAGAGGGTTCAACCCCACAGTGTCAACTACGGTATTCATTACAGTTATGTCCCTCAGGCCAAGGTATTCTGCGAGCCTGCGGGCATATGCGGGCATAGCCACCGTGCTTGAGATAAGGACCTTTGGTACACCGAAAGGTAAGGCCTTCATAGCGGTGAGGGAAAGGAAGGTGCCCGTCATTCCACCAACAGCTATCATGCCGTCAAGCCGGCCGGACTGGTAACATTCCAGGACCTTTCCGGATAGCCCCCCGGCCATCATTGAGGTGGCCTTATCCCTCTCTTTGGCCAGCACCTGCCTGATCTTATCTATAGTCGTTCCGCCGGCTTCGGCCACCTCATCATTAGTAACCTCGGCCTTTAGGGAAGGAGTAATAGCGCCAGTCCCTATGCTAACATCAATAAGTAGGGTTTCATGGCCCCTTTGCTCAATATGCTCCTTGAGCAAGCGGAGAGCCTCTTCCCTCTCATCAAGCATGCCAACCACAACAATCGTCATTGCTCACCTCCAAACTATCCTGACCATTAAAAACCTGAGAGTGATTTGGCTGGAACCTAAATCTCACGGCACAATACCGTGGTATATCCCAGAAGTCAAGATCCTCATCCACCGCAATCGACCTAAAGGCGGGCCAATCACCTTAGAAAAATCTGGTTCATCCGGTTAATGAGTACCGCGAAACTGTTCAGATATAAAGTTGGCAGATGGGAAGGTTGAAGCAGACAGGGTCTCCCTGGCATGTTTACGGCCCTGTGATTTGCTGCTGGTTTTTCAACGTATTACAAAAGTTTCAAGGTAAAAATGAGATAAATGGATCAAAAAAATTGACTCTGTACCTCTTGCGATGATATTTA
>JAFDAP010000338.1 GCA_019313765.1 Deltaproteobacteria bacterium
CAAAAAAGGAGACGAGGCAAAAGAGGCCAGGGGTTTTGTCAAGGAGCATCAGGCCAACGCGGATTTCGAACTCTTGGACAAGGAAGTGGACAAGATTGTTTGGACCTTTGCCAATCTCTTCCCCGGATGTCTTATCAAGTCCGTTGACAGTATTCGTGCCAAAAAGAAGTTCTTCTGGGATTACTCCAAGAACTATAACAGGCACTGGTTGGCCGCCAATATGAGCGGTGAGGCATTTTTGGGCTTTGGGGCATTCAATACCAAGAAGATCACGGGAAAAGACGTGATCGACTTCATCAAGTTCCGCCAGAACGTAGCCGAATGCAAGACCTGGGATTACGATATGTTCGCGGAAGTGCTTGGAAAACCCCAGGAATAGTCGATTCATTTAGACGTGATTTGCCCATATGGCAGGTGGGGCTGCAAAGCAGGCCTGCCTGCCATTTTTGTTCTAAAAATTACCGGCCTTGCAAGACCGGCCTTTTGGCTTTTCAAGGGCCGGTTTCAATTACCTGATAACGAATAACAAATCACAATACATTGAAAGGGGTGCATCATGAGTTACGAAAATATAGAGACCGAATTTAAGGATGGCCTGGGAACAATTACCCTGAACAGGCCCCCGGTAAACATCCTTAATATTGCCATGATGGAAGAAATCAACGATCAGTTGAACGCATGGCAGGGCAAGAAGGACCTGAAGGTGGTGCTCTTTAACGCAAAAGGGAAGTGCTTTTCCGCGGGGGTTGACGTGGGAGAACACATGGGAGGCCTGGCCCCTAAGATGATCGAGGCATTTCACCGCATGTTTCGCCTCATGGACACGCTTGGCATCCCTACGGTCGCATCGGTTTATGGTTCCTGTTTGGGGGGCGGGTGCGAATTAGCCGTATTCTGCGATCTTGTTGTGAGTTCGGAGGGCGCAAAATACGGACAGCCCGAGATCCAGGTTGGTGTTTTCCCTCCAATTGCCGCACAGATCATGCCCCGTATCATGGGCCGAAAGGCCGCCATGGAATTAATCCTCTCCGGAAGAATCATATCTGCTGAAGAAGCCAGGACTATGGGCCTGATCAATCAGGTGGTTTCCGAGGAAGAACTTGAGGAGGCCACTGTCAAATTCGTGAAGCCTTACCTCAAACTGAGTGCGGAAGTGTTGAGGAAGACAAAAAAGGCTGTTTCGGCCGGCCTGATGGACGATTTTGAGCCATCCCTGAAGGTCATTGAAGATATCTACCTCAACGAACTCATGCAAACAGCGGATGCCCAGGAAGGCCTGAAGGCCTTTTTGGAAAAGAGAAAACCTGAGTGGAAGAATGAATAGACATCCCTGATGGCTTCCCTGCATCAGGGGTCCTAAAACAAAGGGCACCTCGTCTTACCTCGACGAGATGCCCTTTGTTGAAAACGTATTCCTGTAAATTAAATTTTTTGGACGTTTTTGGCAGCAGGACCCTTTGAGCCCTGCTCCACGTCAAAGCTCACCCGGTCGCCTTCTTCAAGGCTCTTGAAGCCTGACGCTTCAATGGCAGAATAATGAACAAATACATCACCGCCGTCTTCCTGCTCTATAAAGCCGAAGCCCTTCTGATCACTGAACCACTTGACTGTTCCTTGTGCCATATCGCTGACCTCCTTTCAAAAAGTTTTGTGCTTCTAAAACTCAGGTCACCGCTCTGGCAAAGAAAACAATCCTTCCTACCGTATCATCAGACCTGCCAAACAACTAAAATTTAAGCGTTGGAAAAATTTTGAAGCAGGAAAGATACTAATTTGAACAAGATTCACATGTCAAGCAAAAAAAAGAGGACTTAACCTTCAGATCACTCAGTGGTCCTGAGGAGTTCGCAAATCTCGCGTCCAAAGACCTGGCGTTGCCAGTCTCTCAACCCATTGATTCCTTCCAAATCCTCGGACTTCATGGGGTTTATAAGGGCCAGAGCCTGTATCTTGGCGTTTGCACAGACAAGGCCGGGTTCAAGAACCAGCTCGCCGGCCCGCCTTTCCCGCCATTTCCTGAGGGCTTTTGCCCTTTCAGCGGCCTTGGGGCTAATGCGCTTACCGGCCTTTTTTGGATAGACGGGGAGTTTCTCCCGGGGGAGATCGAGTGCCTCCCCTATTTTTTTAAAAAGTGAAGGCCCAAGGGCTTTGACCTGTCTGGGACTTAAGCCCTTTATTTCCTTGATCTCGGCTTCAGTCATCGGCCTTTTGTTGACCATCCCCATAATGGCCCCATTTGCCAGGACCTTGAAAGGGGGAAGGTCCCTCCGCCTTGCTACCTTATCCCGGAACCTGAGGATCGCCTCAAGGACCGCCAGGCTGCGGGAATCAAGCCTCCCTGCCCCCTTGAATTTCAAAAAGAGGGGTTTCTTATAAATGGTGGCCGGACGCACCTTGCTTTGAATCTCACATTCTTCCTCAACCCAGGAAATCCGGTCTTTGGCCCGCAATTCCTTTTTGAGAATGCGGGAAAGAGGAAGAAGATAGGAGGCATCCTGGGCCGCATAGTCAAGCATACTGGTTGGCAGTGGTCTTTTAGACCAGTCCTTCTTCTGGTATTTCTTCTCAATGGTGAGCCCGAACTTGTCTTTCAGGAGGCTCGCAAGGCCGGTCTCCCTGTATCCAAGAAACCTGGCAGCAATATGGGTATCAAAGAGTGAACGCACCTCAATACCAAAATCCCTGTCAAGGGAACGGATATCATAATCGGAACCATGAATGACCTTTCTGACATGGGGGTCAGCAAAAACCGGCTTCAGGGGTGAAAGATCCTTAAACGCCAAAGGGTCCACTATAATGTTCCAAGAGGGTATGGAGATCTGAAGAAGACATACCTTTTCCCGATAATGAAACATGGAATCCGCCTCAAGATCCACGCCGATGGCCGGTTCTCTTGCAAGGCGAACCGCGATCCGGCACAGGTCCTGCGGCGTTTCCACCCACACATACTCAGTCTGTTTTTGGCTGATTTTCAGTTTTGGCAAACCTGAATTACTCCTTCCCGATGGCATGTGCTAAAGTGTTACGATATCGTCAATAAGTCAAGGGGAATTAGCATTTGGCCTTTTTCGAAGTAAAAATCCTGGCCCAGAGGACCAGGCTTTGGTTATCCCCAGAGGGGATTTGCTTTGTTGGAGTTTATTGCCTTATTGAAATTCCAAATATCAAATCCCAAATATCAAACAAATTCCAATGACCAAAA
>JAFDAP010000339.1 GCA_019313765.1 Deltaproteobacteria bacterium
CGAAAGCCGGGGTCCAGAACCTATTGGAAAGACTGGATTCCGGCTTTCGCCGGAATGACGCCAAAAGGGAATTCTTAACTTTTTACGAGTTCGTCAATATTGGAATGTCGTAGATCCTGTCTTTAGCGGGGTTGGTTTTAATAAGGAAGTTTCCTATTTTTGATCATTTTTTACTTCAATATCAAAAAACATTTTCCAAATAATCTAATGCACCACTTTCCAATGCCCGTTCTGCCATCATTCCATTATTCCATTATTCCAATTGTGGAGCGAAGCGGAACTAACTTGAGTCACAGCATCTGATAAGGATCCACATCCAAAACAAGATTCACTCCACTCGTTTGAAGCCCCTTTTTATAACGCCGCTCGATCTCAGTCAAAAAATGCTGCAAAAGCGAAACGCTTTTACTCTTTATCAGGATCTGCCACCGGTGTTTTCCCTTTAATCTCGAAATCGGGGCCTCGGCCGGGCCCAGGACCTGAATTTCCTTTCCCCTTTTGGGCCACTTCGTGAGAATACCCCTGACACCCAGGCTGAAACGGTGAACGGCCTCGGCTGTCTTGTCCTTGTTATTCCCCTTAAGCCTCAAACATGCCAGATGGGAAAAAGGAGGGTAACCCAATTGCCCTCTAAGCTCCATTTCTTCCTCGAAAAACGCCGGATAATCGTGTGCCGTTGCCGTGCGGATTGCGTAGTGTTCAGGGTTAAAGGTCTGGATAATCACTCTGCCTCGTCGACTTCCCCGCCCTGATCTTCCAGCCACCTGCGAAAGGAGCTGAAAAGTTCGCTCCCCGGCCCTGAAGTCGGGGAACCCTAATGAAAGGTCGGCAGCAATGATACCCACCAATGTAACTTCCGGGAAATCGTATCCCTTGGTGATCATCTGTGTGCCCACGAGCATATCTGTTTCATGGTCGCTGAACCTCTTCAGAATCCGAAGGGCTTCCCCTTTTCGGCGGGTGCTGTCCTTGTCCATCCTGCCTATTCGTGCATTCGGGAAAAGCTCTCTCAGCTCATGTTCAAGTTTCTCGGTTCCGAATCCGTAGGATCTCAATCCCTCATGACCGCATGAAGGACATTTTACCCGGATTCCGGAATAGAAACCACAGTAATGGCATGATAATTGATCCTCCTTCAGATGATAGGTAAGCGTCACATCACAGTTGGGACAGCGGATTGCATGGCCGCAGGACCGGCAGAGAAATAAGCGATGAAATCCCCTACGGTTCAAAAAAAGCATGGTCTGATTGCCGGCAGTCAGGTTTTTGTCAAGCGCCTTAATGAGTTGCCGGCTGAGGATGGGGTTTTCGGATTGCTCATCCTCCGGGGTCTTCATATCCACAATCTCCGCATCCGGCATGGGCCGCGCCTCAACCCTTTCCGGCATGGAAAGCAGATGATATCTGCCTGTAATCGTGTTCTGAAAGGACTGAACCGACGGTGTCCCTGAACCTAAGATCACCAGTGCCTTCTCCATCTTGCCCCTGAGAACGGCCGTATCCCGTGCCTGGTACCGGAAATTGCTCTCCTGCTTATAGGCTGAATCATGCTCTTCATCAACGACAATCAGGCCCAGTCCGGGCAAGGGAGCAAACAGGGCCGAGCGTGCCCCGATTACCAGACCCACTTCTCCCCTGACCATCCGCATCCACTGGTCATACCGCTCACCCTGGCTGAGGCCGCTGTGATAAATGGCGACCTGCTCACCCAAACGCGAACGGAAAATACTCTCCATGTAGATGGCAAGTGATATTTCAGGGACCATCAATATGGCCTGCCGGCCCAAGCGTAAAACATGCTTTACCGCCCTGTAATAAACCTCCGTCTTGCCGCTGCCGCTCACACCGTGAAGCAGGCATGAAGAAAAAGCCCTTTTATCAAGACATGCATGGATATGCACAAGCGCACGTCTTTGCTGTTCAAAGAGTTCGACCGGTTCGGGAGACGGGAATATGATTTTTCCAGCCGGGTTCCTGTACACAGGCCCTGGGTAGCTTTCCAGTACGCCTTTCTTTATCCATTTTTCGACAAGATATGACCCGTTGGTGACCGCACCCTTAAGATCACTTAATAACAGGGGACCGGAACTAAAAACTTTAGTTAAAAATTCAACCTCATTTGTTGTCTTTGATGACGCTTTCCTTTCGGAAAGGACCGGCTGCAGGTCTATACCCTCCTTCGGCCTGACGAACTTACGCATCAGAGGTCCAGCCTGTCGCTTGCTCAGCCGGTCCTGGACGGTTATCCATCCTTTCTTATTAAGGTCATTGAATTCTTTTAAGGGGTGGGGAAGACGTTTGCCCGTATGGTCCTTTATCCACAAAAGGAGTTTTCTTTCTTCGGAATCGGGGGAATGGGTGTGCAAGGCTTTTAGTCCCTTTTCAGTCAAAAGGGCCGTCTTGTAGGGCTTAATGTTAAGGCCGCCGGGCAGGGCTGACTCAATTACCCTGCCAATAGGATGGACGTAGTAACTGGCCATCCACTCAAAGAGAGGCACGGCCTCTTTATGGAAAAGCGGCTCCGGGTCGAGGATTTCCGATATAATTTTAAGGGTTTCGTCATGATCCCGGGGTATTTTTTCTAAAATGTACCCGGTGACATTTCGGTTTTTAAAAGGCGCCAGAACCCGATACCCCACGTTGGCTTTGGCAGCGAGACGTTTTGGGACTGCATAGGAAAAGGTTCCCTTAACAGGAAGTGAGACGGCTATTCTCACACATGGCAGTTCTTCATCATTTTTCAATTGCCGTATCTCTAAAGGTCTTTGAAACAAGCTGAAGTTAATTTCATAGCTCTAAAGTGTTGCCAATTGCTCTATTCACCATATTTCTTTTTCAATGCCTCAATAACCTCTTTAAGACGCTCTTCTTCGGGCTTCGGTTTCGTTTCAGGGTCCCCTGCCGACCGGGTCCCCGGTCCCGGGATGATTGAAAGTGTCTGCGTGATGGGTATGTTGACCTGAAGGTCCTTGATGACATGATGCTCTTCCGTGTCATGTCCCGCAGAATAGACTATCTTGTAGGGATACCAGCCCTTCTCTATCTTTCTGTATTCCTCAAACCTGACAGTCACCATCTTTTCACCTGAATTCGCCGGCCGCCAGTAACTAAGGAGCAGAGGAAGGAATCTCTCTTTTTCAATAAGAAGTTTCGGATTTTCAAGGCCTGTATCTCCTATGTGATAGACAATCACCCC
>JAFDAP010000340.1 GCA_019313765.1 Deltaproteobacteria bacterium
ATCAATATCCCCGGAAAAACAATGAATGACCCCTTTTTTCTCGCCCTTTCCCATTTTTTTGAGCGTTTCAAGGACATCGTCATGGGCTTCGCGATCATGAATAATAACGGGCAGGCTTAGATCGTCGACTATCTCAAGCTGGCGGGAAAATATCCTTTGCTGTGCCTCGGGAGAAGAATAACCCCGGTAGTAGTCGAGCCCGATCTCTCCCCATGCCACGATTTCGGGTTCGGATGCCATGGATATCAAGGCATCCAGGTCTTCGGTTTCACACCCGTCTGCGCTGTGAGGGTGATAACCCACCGCTGAATAAACAAAATCGTATTTTTGAGAAAGCTTTAAGGCGGCAATTGAGCTTTTGCGATCTATGCCCATGGTGATGATATGGGTTATCCCGCCCTGTGCGGCCCTTTCAAGAACTTTGTCCCGGTCCCCGTCAAAATCGTCCATATCAAGATGCGCGTGGCTGTCAATTAGCATAATTTCTCCCTAACAGTTCGATATCATGGGGCTTTCACCTCCAAACCACCCCCCCCTCAGGCAAGGCCCATTTATAATCCATCATCCCTGCTTTCGCAAATAATTATGTTGCATATTCTGAAAAATGCTCTAAAATTATAACAATAAGGGCTTAGATGTCGGATTTTAATGGGTTTTGTTCCTTTTCCCGTTGTTCACGGGATTCCGATTGGGGTGTAAAAAGAAACAATATTTTCAGTTTTGAGGTTTAGTTATTTATGGCAGCGGTTCCGGAAAAGAAAATAGCTGACTCGGGTACGGGTAAAAGATCCCTTGAAGAGCAGCTCGAATATCAAAAAAAGCTTAACAATATTACCAACAGGATACATGGGGCCAATGACATAAATGATATTTTGCTGAATCTCCAGAGCGAGATATTGGGGCTCTTTGATGCCGACCGTATTACTGTCTATGTGGTTGACGGGGTCAAGAAGCAGATTATTTCAAGGTTCAAGGCGGGCGACGAAGTCAACGAAATCAGGGTACCGATCACCAACTCAAGCATCTCCGGCTACTGTGCCGCATCCGGCAAGATGGCCAATATCCAGGATGTCTACGATGAAAATGAGCTCAAGGTCATCAATTCTCAATTGAAATTCGACAAAAGCTGGGATCAGAAGTCGGGTTTTAAGACGACCCAGGTCCTGGTGGCACCCGTTGTCTACAATAAGTATCTCTTAGGCGTTATACAGTTAATCAATAAAAGGGCCGGGGAACGCTTCACAGAGGAAGACGAAGCTTCTGTCCAGGATATTGCAAAGGTCTTAGGTACCGCCTTTTTCAAGAACCAGAAAGCCGCGCAAAAGACCAAGCCGACAAAATATGACTACCTTATTACGAACAATATCATCAGCAATAAGGACCTGACCGAGGCCATGTCCATGGCAAGAAAGCTCAAGAAGACCATGGAATCGGTCCTCATGAGCGATTATAGTGTGTCCAAGGATGATCTTGGCAAATCTTTGTCCGATTTTTATAAGACCCGTTTCATTCCATACGATGACAAGATGGTTATCCCCGGCCAGCTCTTGAAAGGCCTAAAGGTAAATTTTTTGAGAAACAACGTCTTTGTCCCTGTGGCCCAATCCGGTGACAAAGTGATTGTGACAATGGAAAATCCCAATTTCCTTCCTGCAAGGGATGCGGTTAAACGGCTTATCAAGGCCAAGGGCTTTGAATATTGCGTGTCCCTCAAAGAGGACATCTTTGAGATGATAGACCTGTTCTTTGATGTGAAAAGAACGGAGATGCTGACAGATTCGGGAAGCATCGAGGATATCTTAGGACAACTGGAACCCGGCTCCGAGGAGTTCGATGATGAAGATGATGGGGTGACGGAAGAAGACAGCGCCATTGTCCAGCTTGTCAACAAGATGATTGTTGATGCTTATAACCGGGGCGCTTCCGATATCCACATCGAACCAAGGCCGGGTAAACAGAATGCGGTCATAAGGGTCAGGGTGGACGGGGCCTGCCAGATTTACCAGACCATCCCCTACACCTACAAACGGGCCATGGTCTCCCGTCTGAAAATTATGTCGGACCTGGACATATCCGAAAGACGGCTTCCCCAGGACGGAAAGATCATACTCAAGAAGTATGTACCCTTAGACATTGAACTCAGGGTTGCGACCATCCCTACTGCCGGCCAGAACGAGGACGTGGTCATGCGTATTCTGGCTGCCGGTGAACCCATTCCATTAGACAAGATGGGCATGAGCGAAAGGGATTACAATGAATTAATCTCGATAATCACAAAGCCATACGGGATTGCGTTGGTTGTGGGTCCTACCGGGAGCGGGAAGACCACAACCCTCCATGCGGCCCTGCATCATATTAATAAGCCTGAAACAAAGATATGGACGGCAGAGGATCCCGTGGAGATCACCCAGGACGGCCTCCGCCAGGTACAGGTTCAACCCAAGATCGGATTTACTTTTGCCACTGCCATGAGGGCCTTTTTGAGGGCCGACCCTGATGTGATCATGGTGGGTGAAATGCGTGACCATGAAACCGTTTCAACAGGTATTGAGGCGTCCCTGACCGGCCACCTGGTCTTCAGCACGCTTCATACGAACAGCGCACCTGAAACCATCACCCGGCTTTTAGATATGGGAATGGATCCTTTTAATTTTGCCGATGCCCTTTTGGGGATCCTGGCCCAGCGCTTAGGCAGGACCCTTTGCAAGGACTGCAAGGAGAAGTACCATCCCACCAGGGAAGAATTTGATTCCCTGAACAGGAACTATGACGGCGATTTTGATGCATTGGGGTTCGCGTACAATGATGATTTTGTCCTTTACAGGCCCAAGGGTTGCTCGAAATGCGCCAACACCGGCTACAAGGGCCGGACCGGCCTGTTCGAGGTCCTTGTGGGCACGGACAAGATGAAATCCATGGTCCAGAACCGGGCCAAGATGGAAGACCTGCGGGCACAGGCAGTAAAGGACGGTATGACTTCCCTGATGCAGGATGGTATCCGGAAGATCTGTCTCGGGGTTACGGATATGATTCAAGTGAGGAGGGTCTGTATCAAGTAGTGTCCATCCAGAAATGGCCCTTTTTCACAATCTCAGCGTCAATCGGCGGGATTCGTTGTGCGACGTACTACAGTACGTCTCCGCCTAATCCCTTGATTTCTCCCGCTCAAAGTCCGGGATCTTCGACTTG
>JAFDAP010000341.1 GCA_019313765.1 Deltaproteobacteria bacterium
TGTTTGCATATGGATTTCTCTGCTGACCTGTCGCAGATCCCGTCTTTAGCGGGGCTGGCTAAGCTTTGGTCCGGTGGGTAACACTAACCAATTTCATCCCGATTTATGCGGAATCCCAAGGTCTCGGGTTTACCATGGCACGAGGAGCGACTTGTTATGAGCCGCATATCCAATTTGTTAACCTTTGTTTGATGAGAAATAGGCGGTGGGCATCAATTTGGCCCAGTTCCCCCAAAAGAATACTGCCTTCAACAACAGCAAGTCTGCTGATTCTGATAACGCTTGATAGTTTGAGACCGGATTGTTTGAAGTCTGAATCCTTGGAAGTGATAACCTCGTCAAAATCAGCGATTGTTTGATGTAGTTTTGACGATATCATACAAATTAGCCAATCGTTATATTGACCAGGCAATTGGCGAAGTACAAGGGCAGGGCGAAGGCTTCCTTCTGTTTGATCAGTTTGAGGAAATCTGAAGAGAACAACCTGACCTTCAGCAATCATGAGAAAGACTCCTTTAGATCCGCAAGTGTATAGGGTGTCTGTTCGTCCTCCATACCGCGTATTGCAGAAGAAAGTGAGAGATTTGACCAATCCTTTCTTTCGTGTTTTTCGGCTTTTGCCTGAAGATATTCAACAAAATTGAGGACTTCACCCTGTTGAGGCCCCGGTAATTTCTGTACTTGTTCGATGATTGTTTCTACTAAGTTCATGACATCCCTCCATAATGGTTAAATATCATAAGACGTCGTATTTTTCCAGCACATAACCATCTTTTATGAGCTGACGAACAAATTCTTTCCGCTTCATATGGCGATTTCTCTCATTTGATGTTCTTCCGGAACTTCATCCATAGCCATCAATATGTATGCATCTTTGATATTTTTTTCCAATTCTTCAACAGTTTCTCCTTGAGTTATAAAATCGCTTTCGCGATTTTATGAAACGCGGCTACGCCGCTATTTAACAAAGGAAATTCCTAAGCAATCAAGTTCAATTGTATCAAAATGGCCTGGTCAATTGCCTTAATCTTATCGGCGGAAACAGACCCCACTGGCTTTCCAAGCCGCTTTTTGGATACTGTCATAATTTGGTCAGCCATTGCCTTACCGCTTTGACCAAAATCCACCCTTGCTTCCCATGGATAGACTTTATTAATTTTTTTACTGGTTATGGGAATAACCTGGACTCTGTTCGCATGGGCATTAGCGTAGTCATTAGAAACAACAACGGCTGGGCGGCTCTTTTTAACCTCACCGCCTCTTGCCGGTTCAAAGTTGACCCAAAAAATATCACCACGCTTGATCATGACAAATCTCCATCCAGGATCCCTTCAGTCCATTCATCTGCCTCACTCTCTCGTTCAACATCCGCTGATGCCTCCTTATAGGCATTCGCTAAAATTTCGTCACCAACAATATGGGGACGAATTAGATCCTCTATGAATCGACTGATATGTCTTGGCGGAACGACCCGATGCAAGGCCTGATATATCTCTTCATTAATGGTTAAAGTTAATTTTCGGCGCATGACGTTTCCCCCTTTTTTATACGTATTCTTAAACGTATATTAATCCCCATCAAAAAGCAATGGGACCCCCTTAGACCTGCAAAATAAATTGGTACTTCATGTAACTATCAAATTTCGGCTTTAAATAGTATTTTTTGATTACGAAACATTGGTTCAATGATTTTGTGAACACCATGTCCAGGATTAGGTTCCTTATGTATTCGAATCAATTGATATTTTGACAAAAGATTTAGATCCCTGTTAAGACTCACAGATGTACGATTCATTTCATTTACGAGATCTGTAAAAACGATTCTTTTCTTTCCACGTATATATTTGACCAACTTGGTCCTTTCAGGCTTGAGCAAATTCATTAGGTCTTTTGACTCAACCCATATCGTTTTTTTCCTGGTTACTTTTTTCCCCTCATCAATTTCTTTTGCCGTTTCTTTTGCTGAAGCAAAAAAATCCGATATGCTCCCTTTTTTAATTTCAATAGTCATTTTATGAACTCCTTTATTTCCTTTTCAAATCGTTCAACCAAATCTTGATAGCTGGTAAATTTTTCAACCGGCGTTATTTGGCCCAAATAGTGTTTGTGATGATAGTTATGTGTATTGTCGTAACCAAGAACCCTGCCATTGTCATCCGCATAAATGAGATGGTTGATATACACTATGCTGTATTTTACTATTTTTCCGTCTATATCTTCCCACGCCTCAATTTTGATCAAACCTCCTCCACGCTTTTCTTCAATGGGGAACAGTTCACTTACAACCTTTTGAAATGATTTTTTCTTTTTTCCTTTCCCTTTTACCATAAAATCATTTTATCAGGTATTTAAAATATTGTAAAGCTGATTATATGAATTCGTCCTCCATCTCCCACACCCTCGCGCTGAGGAAATGACGTATACTGTTGAGTTAAGGGATATGTCTATGAATCTGATACCTTCCACAAACATCGTAGCGTCGGCAGGGAAACGTCAAATTCATAGTTTCCGGTGGACAAAAAACCCCTCACCGAGCCATAGGCTCTATGAGCCGGTGGCCTCGGTCCCCCTTTAAAAAAGGGGGAAGCTTCTGTCCCCCCTTTGTAAAGGGGGTAGGGGGGATTTCGCCATATCTGCCAACCAACATGCTTGAATCACACCCTACATATGGTATAGTATGCGGACTCCTGGGATCAGTGACAGACCCGGAGAAATTGCAAAATCCCCATGATTGCTGCATAGGATACGGCCGAGGAATATTTATATGACCACAGGCGTATTTTTCCATGAAATGTTTAAGGGCAAGGAGTGGCTGATAATCGGCGATAAGTTCCGGAATTTTCCCGGGGCCATGAAGCATGTACTGAAACTTCCACAGGTCAAATTGTTTTCCCCGGAAAAGGTGTCTGAAGAACTGCTCTTGAAGATACACACGCCTGAATTCGTCCAAAAGCTGAAACTGGCATGGTACTGCGATGGGGCCTGTTATTCTGTGGGCGGTTGCGTTGAGGCCACGGAAATGATACTTTCGGGTGAACTGAAAAATGCCCTGGTCTTTACTGTTGCGGCAGGCCATCACGCTGAACGTGATTCCGCCTGGGGCGGCACCTATGCCTCTTGTGCCGGCCCTGCATTCTATAATGCTCAAGAAAAATTAGGGCCAAAAAGATTTGCCATTCTCGA
>JAFDAP010000342.1 GCA_019313765.1 Deltaproteobacteria bacterium
TTTTCCTCCGGAAAGAACGGTCCCCTAAAAAACTTTCGCGTCCGTATCGGCACCCCGGTCGCTGAAATACTTAAGCATGCGGGTACGGAACTCCAATCAAAGGGCAAATTGATCCTGAACGGGGCCATGCACGGGTACGCATGCTTTTCAGACGAGCAGCCTGTAACCGCTGCCACAGACTCCATTCATGTCCAGGCACCGACTGAGGTTTTTTTCTATCAGACCAACGCATGTGCCAATTGCGGCCGGTGTAACGCCATCTGCCCGGTCAATCTGGAGGTTAATCTCTTGGGAAGGTTTTCGGAATACGGCATATTTGAAAAATGCAGGGACCTGGGGGCTGAAAACTGTATTGACTGCGGTCTGTGTGCTTATGTTTGTCCGGCCCGCCGGCCCTTAGTGCAGTTGATTTCCCATGCCAAATACGTCATTCAAACCACAACAATGGAGCATGTCAGCAAGGAAGATATCTTAGCGATTGAAGAAGGAGAGCACCCGCACCCGGTTATAAGGCTCTTTGAGACCGCACCGAAAGAAGGAAAAGCCCCGAAGGAATAAGGCATGAACGAAACCACAAGCATGAAGGTGTCAGACCTCACCGTTTCTCCCGGTCCTCACTGCCATTCAGGCGCGAGGATTTCGGGAAGTTCCTATGATTTTATGTTGGCCCTGCTTCCGGCCGTTATCATGGGGATTTGTTATTACGGTTTTGATGCCGTGCGCGTAATCAGCGCTTCTATTGCATCGGCCATGATCGCCGAAGCCCTTATCCAGAAGCTTCTGAAAAAACCCGTGACCATTGCCGACGGAAGCGCGGCCGTAAGCGGCCTTTTGCTGGCATTAATCCTCCCTGCCAATGTCCCCCTCTATGTGATAATCGTGGCAAATTTTGCGGGCATTATTGTCGGGAAGCAATGTTTCGGAGGCTTAGGCGCCAGCCCGCTCAACCCGGCCCTGGTAGGCTGGGCCATCATCCGCGTTACCAAGACCTGGGCCGGTTTCCTCGATTTCGACTTAATGCTGATCAACTATGACACCGGTTTTATTCTTCAATATCCCCTGGCAGTCCTTAAGGCCAAAGGTCCGGCGGCCCTGTCTGATTTCCATTTGGGCGCCCTGTTCTTAGGCCAACAAACCGGGGGCATAGGGGCCTCGGCAATAGTCTGCCTCCTGGCAGGGGGACTCTATCTGATAATCCGCGGCACTATCCGCTGGGAAATCCCCCTTTGTTTTCTCCTTGGGGTAACTATTATATCCGGAGTTTTCTGGCTGGCAAACAGCACAGCATATGGCAGCCCGGTGTTTCATATCCTCACGGGCAACGTCATGATCGGGGCATTCTTCCTTTGCACTGATAACGCCAGCTCGCCTGTCAACCGCTGGGGCATGGTCGTATTCGGCTTTGGCTGTGGGGCCATGACCGTAGTTTTGAGGGCATGGAGTGTCTATCCGGACGGGGTGGTTTTTGCCTGTCTCTTGATGAGCCTGTTTGTACCGCTCTTAGACAAACTGAAGGCCAAACAGATTGTCCCGCACCCGGTCGAACTGCCGCCACTGGGCGAGTCTGTTGAAGAGAGGACGGCCTGATGAAAGAGATTGTTCAAATGATAGTGGTTTTATCCGTGATCTGTACCGTGTGCGGCATAGCCCTTTCGGGCTTTCGCAATATAACCGCGGAACGAATTGAAAACCAGATACTTACGAACGTCCAGGGTCCTAAAGTTAAGATAGTGCTTGATGGGGCGGAAAACGACCTGATCGCAGACCGGAAAAAGGTCTTGGTCAATGACGAACAACTTCTGCTTTTCATTGGCAAAAAGCAAGGCAAAAACTGGGCCATCGCTTACGAGACCGTTGGTCAGGGATTCGGCGGCGACATGAAAGTAATGGTGGGCTATGATATCGAGCAGAACAACCTGACGGGCATTCAGTTAATTTCACACAAGGAAACACCTGGGATCGGCTCCAGGGTGGCGGAAGATCAATTCACTAAGCGGTTCAAGGGGCTTCACATTGATATCGAGATTGCTCCTAACCAGTGCCCGGATGAGATAGATGCCATTTCGGGCGCAACTTATTCAAGCAAAGGCGTGTGTGAGGCCATACGAAAAAGCCTCGAACTCTATCCCGCGATCAGGAAGCAGGCCATGGCGAAGTAGTAAAGCCATAGTTTACTTACAGTTAAGGTATAACAACATGGGTCTATCCAAAGAATTTACAAAGGGTTTATGGAATGAGCTGCCCCCCTTCCGCCTCGTATTGGGGCTATGTCCGGTTTTGGCTGTCACTAAATCAGCAGAAACCGGCCTCGGTATGGGTCTTGCGGTTATCTTCGTGCTGACCTGTTCGAACATGCTCGTTTCCTCTCTGAGAAAGGTCATACCCCGCAAGGTTCGAATCGCCAGTTTCATTGTTATCATTGCTACGTTTGTGGTGATCGTCGAATTGACGGCCCAGGCCTTCTTTTATCCGATTTACGAAAAGTTGGGTATCTTTATACCTTTGATAGTGGTCAACTGTATTATCTTAGGCCGTGCCGAGGCCTTTGCCTCGCGAAACGGGATTATCCCGTCGGCTCTGGACGGGCTTGGTATCGGAATCGGCTTTACCCTCTCCCTGACCGTACTGGGGGGAATAAGAGAAATTCTCGGCTACGGGACCATATTTGGCGCGGAAGTTATGTGGTCATCCTTCAGGCCTTTTACCTTTATGGTCGAGGCACCCGGCGCTTTTCTCAGTCTGGGTCTTTTATTAGGTATAATGAACGCCTTTTCCAAGTCCAATTAGGCGCAGCGCGACTTTTTACGAGGTTATCAAAAATGATGGACTCATAAAAAGTCCATCAATCCCGCATAGCGGGAGGGTGGGGGTGGAACCATTTGAATTCACTTCAAATGGCGGGGGAGGGGTAGCCCTCCTCCGCCGAGTAAAAAGGCGCAGCGCGACTTTTTACGAGGTTATCAAAAATGGAATACATCGTTCTTATTATATCCGCGGTTCTGATAAAGAATATCCTCTTAGCGGAATACTTGGGGAATTGTCCCTTTCTTGGTACCTCAAAACGAATGGATACGGCCGTGGGCATGGGTTTGTCCGTTATCTTTGTGATGACCATTGCCACTGCGGTAACCTACTGGGTGCAGTACAAAGTGCTCAACCCGCTTGGTCTGGGCTAT
>JAFDAP010000343.1 GCA_019313765.1 Deltaproteobacteria bacterium
CCGGTGCGGACCTTTCTTTCGGCGGTTCGACATTTGACCGGGATGTAAGAGAAGGAAGAAATGTTTCCATGAGCGAGCATCGGGATGGTGGCGGGCAGGTGTCGCTTGCAATCTTTAGATGCCGTAAGCCTGTGATTGCTGCAATGAACGGTCACGCAGTGGGCGTTGGTATCACTATGACTTTAGCCATGGATATTCGGGTTGTGGCCGAGGACGCCAAGATCGGTTTTGTTTTTGCGAGGCGGGGCATTGTTCCCGAGGCATGTTCATCCTGGTTTCTGCCCCGCATTGTGGGGATATCCAAGGCCGCGGAACTTGTGTATACCGGGCGGATGTTTCAGGCCAGGGAAGAAGCGAACTCCGGTCTGTTCAATTACGTGATGCCGCGGGATCAGGTGCTTAAAAAGGCCATGACAATTGCCAGGGAGATCGCGGAGAACACCTCGGCGGTTTCGGTAGCCCTCAGCAAGGGACTCCTTTGGCACGGCCTCGGTGAAGATGATCCCCAGTCGGTTCATCTTATTGACTCGCGCTGCATTTTCTGGGCGGGCCGAGAGAAGGACGCATACGAAGGCGTCCAGAGCTTTTTAGAAAAACGTCCTCCTAAGTTCACCATGAGCGCCTGGACAGATATGCCCGATTTTTACCCGTGGTGGAAGGAACCAAAGGTCTAATTTGATGATGAATTGCTAAAACTATTTATGAATATAGTTTTCCGGGCGCTTTAAAATTTTATTTTGTTCTTGAAAATGTCAAATTCCAACCCTATTTCCAACCTTGAGAAATGAAAAGCTGATAGCTGACTTCAAAACTGAAATAGGTGCTGGCGTTTGTAACTGCCTTCCTGATTTTTATCGAAAAAGTTGTCAATAGCATTACGATTTAAATATCACCACCGCACCCGGCGCCGGGCCCGTCATGAACGGGAATCTGTGAAGATATCCCGTGTCAACCTCCCACAAGGCCTTAAATTCCTATTGCGTAATATTTTTTCTCAAAATAGGCTATAATGTAATTGTTTTTCTTGAACTGTAAACATTTTTATTGATGGGATGAGGATAGTAGAGGCCCGAGAATTGTAATCATTTTTCTTGACATATGCTGAAATATAACGATAATTCTTGAGTCATAATCATTTTTCCGGAGAAGACCATGACTGAAAACGATCAGGATAAATCGATCCGCAGACTCGCAGGGTATGCGGCAGTCATTGAGCGGTACGATCTCGATGTTATACCGAACTGGCACAGGTCCTTAGTCGCTGCCACCGGAACCCATCGGCTTGACTCGATCGGGGGGGCGATCGAGGAGGTCTACCCATCCAAATACTGGCCGGGGGACACACTGGGGGATCATCTTGAATTTGCGCTCAAGTACGATGGTACGAATCTCGCGATACTCGCCAAACTGTTTCAGGAAATAGAGGAGAAAGATATCCTCGCATATGTCCGGTCCAAGCCCACAGGCAAGTATGCCAGGCGGTTGTGGTTCCTATACGAGTTCCTGACCGGCAAAAGACTCCCCCTGGATGACTTGAAGCGGGGTAACTACATCGATCTGCTCGAGCCGGATAAATGCTACACGCTCACCCCGCCCCGCCAGGTTAGACGTCAACGGGTCAACGATAATTTGCTGGGAGACAGCAGATTCTGCCCGATGGTTCGCCGCACAGATGCTTTTCGCGACTTCGAAATGGCCGACCTTCCCGAGCGATGCCGGCAAATGGTGTCTACATATTCTCCGGAATTGCTCAAGCGGGCACTCCGCTACCTCTACACCAAGGAGACTAAATCGTCTTTTGAGATCGAAAATATCAGGCCCACCTCGACCCGGACCGAGCGTTTCGTGGCGCTGCTCCAACTGGCTGAGCAAGAGGACTTCTGCAGAAAAGAGCAATTGATCGAGCTTCAGAATCGCATTGTTGATCCCCGGTTTCACGAGTCCGACTATCGATTGAGCCAGAATTATGTCGGCGAGACAGTCGCCTTGCAGAAAGAAAAAATTCACTTCGCATGTCCGAAACCTGAAGACCTGGCCGACCTGATGGAAGGCCTTACAGCCGCACATAAGCTTATGGATGCAGGCAACGTGTCTGCCGTGATTCACGCCGCCGCCGTTGCATATGGATTCGTTTTTATGCATCCGTTCGAGGATGGCAATGGCCGAATCCACCGCTTCTTGCTCCACAACATTCTTGCCCGACGAGGCTTTACACCCGAAGGGATCATGTTCCCCATCTCGGCGTGCATGCTGAAAAATCCCGCCGACTATGACGCCTCCTTGGAAGCGTTCTCCCGCAAGCTCATGCTCCTGGTGGAATACTCGAGTGACGCAGAAGGCCGCATGACCGTTCATAATGATACGGCCATATGGTATCGCTACATCGATATGACGCCCCAGGCGGAGGCGCTCTTCCGCTTCATCGATCAGACCATTGATATGGAACTCGCTAGTGAATTGGCGTTCCTGGCCAGTTACGATGAGACCAAGAGAGCTATACAGGAGATCGTTGATATGCCCGACCGGCAGATCGACCTCTTCATTCGCTTCTGCCTCCAAAACAATGGGCGACTCTCCGCACGGAGACGTGCAAGCCATTTTTATTCCCTGTCGGATGAAGAAATCGTTCGCATGGAACAGGCCGTTCAGTCTGCCTACGGAAACAGCACCTCAAGTAATGGCTGAGGAATACGGGAGCAAGCAACTTCTGCTGATCAGCGATACCCACGGCAAACTCGGAATCATAAGCGAACTGGCGGTCCATGTTCGGGCCGATGCGGTGAATCACGCCGGAGGGACTTGAATTAGTCATGGAGAAGGGTAGGAAGTTTATTTAAGAGATCCTTAAGAGGTATTTTTAAGTTTCGAGTTTAAAGCATGTTGTTTTATCAACCGGTTATAGATAGCAGGTACCTGCAATTAGGGCCAAGCGTGGATCAGTCAGACATATCACAAAATTTTGAATCGATTGAAATGCTGATGTACTGACAAGATATCATAGGTTATAGGAAATCAAGAATTGAGATATTGAATTATTGGACAGCGTCCCGCTTTCTAGGATTAAAAAAGCCTTTGTCGATGAACTGATTCCCCAATGGTCCTACAACAAATCCACTGTAACAACCTATGTAAATATATTCTATGCAATAAAATTCATTTTATAGTTGAACTATG
>JAFDAP010000344.1 GCA_019313765.1 Deltaproteobacteria bacterium
ATTTCCGGGTTCCCCGTTGATCAGGAACCGGGCCCTGGAGCCATCCTTGCCGCCGAACAGACCCTCGGGTGGATAACGAAACCTTCCCGATTGAATGCCTAAATTCACCGGTGGAATGGGCGCATATTCATCATCAGGGATACGGAATACAACGCTTCTTCCCAGGCCCCCCTTCATCTTGCCGGGACCTGCCGAATCGGGAATAAGTTCTCTTTTTTCCACTATGAGCGGTGTATCGCTCTCAAATATCTCAACCGGTGTGTTGGCACCGTTGGCGGGGAATATGTAATCGTAATACCCGTCATTGATGGCGCTGGCACCCATGCCGCCTCCCCTGATAATAACCGCATGCCAGGGGCTTGCGTCATTCCGCTTACCGTAAAAAACATTCATAGTTGCCGGAGTCCCGCCGCTTCCAGCGAGGACCCTGTCGGGCAGGACTTCGGCCATGGCCCTGTAAATGATTTCGGTCAAAAAATGACCTATTTGCATTCTCGCCGCAACCGCAGCCGGGAACCTGCAGTTCACCACGCTGCCTTCGGGCGCCTTCATGGCTATGGGTGCTGCACACCCGTCGTTATTGGGTATATCCGGGTCGAACATGCTCTTCATGGCCATAAACACATAGGCATAGGTAAAATTAAACACCACATTGCCCCCCCAGTCCACCTGGGGAGAAGACCCCTCAAGGTCCACTGTGATGCTGTCTCCTTTCACCTCAACCGCCGCCTTTATGACCACATCATCCTTGCCCTCCATCTGTTCCACAATGCCTTCGGCCTTATAAATCGCGTCCGGCACCTTTTCAATAGCCTCCCTCATGCTCCTCTCTGTACGGCCGATAATCTCGTCTGCCAGGTCATCCAGGCCGACCATTTTATACTCGTCCAGCATCTGGCAGATCTTTTCCGCACACACATGATTGGCCGCTATCTGGGAGCGGATATCCCCTGTTACTTCCTCGGGCGTACGAACGTTCCATCTGATCATATCAATGACCGCCTGGTTAAGGACCCCGCCCTCTTCCAATTTCACTAAGGGTATGAACAGCCCGTCCTCATACACATCGTGGTTATCCGATGACACGCGTCCACCAATGTCTGAATGGTGAAAGACACAGGCCGTCCACCCGGTCAATTCGTCCTTGTAGAAAATGGGGCTTATGACGCAAACATCATTTAAGTGTCCGGCTAAGGCCCATGGATCGTTTGTAATAAATATATCTCCCGGACCAAAACTGTCCGGGGCCATATTTTTAACCAGGTTCTTTATCCCAAGGGCCATGGCACCGGACTGGCCGGGCGTGGCAAACGATCCCTGTGCCAGTTCTCTCCCTTTCCGGTCCGTGAACATGCAGGTGTAATCGTGGGCGTCCCTCAAAAGGCTTGAAAATGCTGTCCGGGCAACCGTGGTGTCTGCCTCATCCACGATGGAAATCAACCTGCGCCATAGTATCTCTAAAGTTATCGGATCAAACTTTTGGGGCACTTTATAACTCCTTGGTTTGGACTGTACGTTACTGGTACTCAGGTACTTCACTTTTTTGACAGGATTAACAAGATGGACTGGATTAATTTATCTTGTAAATCAAAACACATATCCTGTTTTAAACAAATTACCATGAGCAGCACAAGGCTTCGTTCCTGCATTATATTAGCAGAGCTAAAGCTCTGCGCTACCAGTTCGCACCGAAGGTGCGATATGTTCATGCATTCATGGATCCCCGCATTCGTCCACCCTCCATAGCATTCCGGAGGACGGGCGGAAATGACGAGGAACATGACATCCTTTTAATCAAGAACTCCCGAAATATAAGACATTTTTTCGCGCAATTGGAGTAACACAAGATTTATTGAAGGATATACGGGATGAAAAAATAATAAATCTTGTTTATCCCTGGCCCAGACCTGGTTTTAAAAGCAGTGGCTAACTCAAAGCGGCATTTTATGCTTAATAACAACACATAAACGAAACTGCTCATGTCGCTCCAGGGCAGGCCTGTAATCCTGTCTAAAATATAGCTGAATCGTTTAGACTGTACTTATTCACAATTGGAATGTTGATTCACTCGTAAAAAGTCGTCACCCCGGCGAAAGCCGGGGTCCAGGTCAGTCATAGGTTTCTGAAAACACTGGATTCCGGCTTTCGCCGGAATGACAAAAAAGGACGTTTTTTGACTTCTTACGAGACCATCAATGTCGAAACATTCCATTTTCTTAAAGCGGCGAAGCCGCCTGTCTGCGTGCAGGTCGCCCGCACAGGCAGGCGTCACATAAAATTGCGGAGCAATTTTATAAATCAATCCACAAAAACCCATATTCATCAACGGAAACCGATGCGTCTTCTCCGACAATTACCGTGGACTCCCTCTCTTCAATGATGGCCGGGCCCTGAAATTTTGCACCCGGAAACAGCCTGTACCGGTCATAAACCGTATAGGGGATAAAATCCCTGGCTATACCGGAGTAGGCCTGGCGCTGTCCCTTTATTGCATCATCAAGGGCACCCGTTATATTTTCCATCTTGGGGAGCTGTAACAGGCGTTCGGGCAGGCTGGCCCTCACCCTGAAATTTATGAATTCCACAGGGGAGTCAGGATAGGTCCTGCCGTAAAGCTTTTCATATACCTCATCAAAACGGTTCCGCACCTCTTCCCTTTTGACCATGGTAAAATCGCTTTCCGGAATGGCAACATTGGTTTCAGAACCCTGTCCCACAAACCGGGTATCAACGGACCTTTCAAATTTGATATCTTCCGTCTGGCCTGATTTCTCAAGCGTCCTCACGCCTTCCGCTTCCATCTCCTTAAAGATCTTTTCTATTTCATTGAAATCCGCACCATTCAGGGAAACCTTATGGCTCCTCACCATATCAAATGCCCTTGGCGCCGTAAAAAAGCCCAACGCGGAACCCACACCGGCATTGGGTGGGACAAGAAGCCTGGGTGCGCCCAATTTTTTGGCCAGGCCATAGGCGTGCACCGGCCCTGCCCCGCCAAAGGCGGCGACCGTCACGATCCTGGGATTCCCACCCTTTTCCGCTATGTGCGTCTTTGCGGCCGCGGCCATGGTCTCGTTGATCAGATCATGGATGCCCCACACGGCCTGAATAAAGGAAACATCCAGGGGCCCGGCGATCTTTTCCTCTATGCCGCGGCGGGCGGCCTCC
>JAFDAP010000345.1 GCA_019313765.1 Deltaproteobacteria bacterium
GTGTCAAGTTTACCTTCAACCGCTGCCTCTCTGAGCATGCCTGCCTCACCTGTAAGGCCGTTTATGGCATCTATGCACTGGTTGAGGTTATTCTTTATCTCATTGAAGTCACCCTTGTACTCATCTGTGATGGTCTCTGGGATATCACCCTTTGAGATCCTGTCAACATACTCAGCGGCAACATTCAATGGACCAATCACCGAATCTAAGGTGTCGTTTACTCCCTGGACTATCCGACGATAGTTTCCCTCGAACTTGTCCACATCAGCCCTCGTGTCAAGTTTCCCTTCCGTCGCTGCTGTTGCCAGCTCAAGAACCCCGTCTGTAACCTCCATCTCCTTGCTGATATCAAGGACGTATTCAAGGCCGCCGATGATATTGCCATTTTCATCTTTCATTGGGGTCCCGGTGTAACGGATGGGGAGCTCGCCGGAAGGGAGCTTTGCTATTGTGTCATTGGTGAACACGCCGTTTTGCTGCATGGCCTTTGCCACTTGGCAGTCGGCCGTGTTGCAGTGTCCGGTGTTGAACAGACTGAAGCATTTCTGCCCCACACAGTCTTCGGGTGTCTTGCCTACAGCCTGGGCACCGGCCGGGTTCATGAAAGTGACATTGAATTCTTTGTCAACCGCCATGACCGGGGTAGGCAACAAATCGAGTACCTGCATGGAAAGCTTACATTTTTCGATATCTATATCAGCCATGTCTTTATTCCTCCTTTCTGTAGGATTGGTTTCCTTAAGTTTTGATTTTACGACTTTTTTCTTTTCCATTGCTCCTATTTCCTTTCCTTAGGTCAATTTTAACTGTCCGGTGCTTCCACAACTGTCTGTTCCGGCTGGGCCTCTGATTGTAGTGGAGAAATACCTTTTTCAATTTTACTCACTGACGCCAGTTCGTCCTGTGTCAACACTCGACTAATGTCGAGCAGGATCTTGACCCCCCCCTCCATTTTGGCCATGCCAAGGATGTAATCGATATTCAGCTTGGTTCCGAATGTAGGCGTCTGCTCTATATCTCCAGCTTTGATATTCAACACCTCGGAAACCGCATCGACCACGATACCGATTAAAACAGTGATTCCCTGTTCTTCCATTTCCACCACAATGATGCAGGTCCGCTCCGTATAATCAATAGACGGCATTCCGAACCTCAACCGTAAGTCAATTACGGGGATCACCTTGCCACGCAGATTTACCACCCCTTTGACAAACTCGGGTGTCTGTGGCACGGGGGTAATCGGCATCATCCCGATGATCTCTTTGATCTCCAGGATACCGATTCCGTACTCCTCGTTGGCCATGCTGAAAGTCAGATATTTACCCTCCTTGTCAACTATGGCCCCTATTGCCTGATCCATTTCTTTAGCCAATTCTGCCATTTCTTTTTCACCTCCTTTCTTTTTTTTAGGTTGTTAAATTTGATGGTCTCGTAAAAAGTCCCAAAGTTCGTCACTCCGGCGAAAGCCGGAATCCTGTCTTTCCAATAGGTTCGTCACTCCGGCTTTCGCCGGAGTGACGAACTTTACGACTTTTTACGGAGTCATCTTTCTACGTGTACGGAGTCAAGATGCAAGATTCTTGCCAGAACAAAATATAATTGTTTGTAACCGTTCATGGGTTCACGGAATCACAGGTTAAGGTTTGAGGGTTATTAAAGGTTAACAAAGGAAAAGCAATCCTTAAATATAATCGGCAGAAAGGCTAACTTTCTTGAGCCAAAACTGACATAGCCGCCCCAGAGGAATAGGCTTCGCATTCCACAGGGCCCCGATAGCGGGATCTACGCTACGCTACGACAGGCAAAAAGGCCCGCCGTCGCCTAAAGGCTATGGCGGGGCAGGCGCAAAATACGCAAAAATAAAAAATGGCTCTCAGTAATATCAAGTGGTTATAAGCACTAAAAATTCGACATCCGACTTTTCATGAGGCTTTCAAAACTGCTGCCACCTTTTGTACAGTTTAAGAAAATGATTTTGTAGGGGCGCTGCTTGCCGCGCCCCGATAAGGGCAGGCCAAGGCCTGCCCCTACGCAAAAAAAATCTTGAACATTAGAGGAAAGAGAGGAGGAGGGGGTCAAAATTCTGACGCCTTTGTCAGGAAGCTGACGTCCACGCTTCCGAAACTCTATTCCGTAGGAAGCCCGCCTTTTCGGTCCCACAAGACGGGACCCTACAATCTTGACACCGCGGCTATGGGGGCAAGGGGAACAGGGGGGGATTTATTGAGGCGGGAATTATTGGCTGGAAGATGCTGAGGGATCGATGGTGGTATGACAATTGCAAGTAATTCTACACAAAATCAACCCTCACCCTGCCCTCTCCCCCAGTGGAGAGGGTTATTGAGTAGTCAAAAACCCGTTTTTTAGCAGGAGGAATGTGTGGTTGACATAGACTCAAAGGAGCAGCGTTCTTTCGTTAGGGCAAATCTTTCCTTTAAAGTCAAATTCAGGGTTATCACCCGGGAGGAATACGAGACAATAAAGGAAGCCGGCGATCAAATTCAGTCCCCGGACGAAAAAGGACTAATCTTTGACAGTACTGATACCGATAGTAGGCTTAATGGTATTGCAGCAAATCAATGCTTTGTGGATTTTCTATTTCATATAGATGAGAAATTGGACCGCATATTGGCCGTGTTAGCCAAAGATGAGCCGGATATTGCGCACTTTAGTCATGGGGCCGGAGTAAATATCGGGGGTTCAGGGATGAAAATGGTAGTGGATATTCCCGTTGAACCCGGACAGATCATCCACACGAACCTTGTTCTCTCAAAGTTCCCTCCCATATTTATGGATGTGTTTGGTGAAGTTATCCGGGCAGAGCCGCTTAATGAGGACGGTAAGACTGTTTACCAATTAGGCATAAAATTCCTCGATCTCGATATAAATGACAGGGAAAAGATTATCGCCTGTGTATTTCAAAGGCAGAGGAAAGCCATTAGAAGAGGAAATAGAGAAGAATAGAGCAAGGTTCAGGGTTCAAGGGTATCAGCTCAATAAATAGGGGAAAGTGCAGTACGGGCGATGAACTTTCCGGATTAAAGATATGCGTAAGTGACGCGTACTGGGCTGATTTTCCAGTCATGCTTAAGCAGTGAGATATAGATTAGCAGGAGATGATAGTATTTTCAAAGGTATTTTATGGGGGAGAACTCCA
>JAFDAP010000346.1 GCA_019313765.1 Deltaproteobacteria bacterium
TTTGATACCGTTTGCCGTAATCACCCCAAATCCTTGAAAAAATCTTTCATCAACACCCTGTTGCGCATGGTTGCTTAAATGTACGATGTATAATTTCGGTGAAACTTCAATTTATATAGTCAGGCATTATATTTCTCCTTATTTTGAGAGTCCCAGGTAAGCGAACCATTTTTAGTTTATCGCTTTGAATTTATTATAATTCATCAGATGTGTATTTGTCAAAAGATTTTTTGATTTTATTTTCAAGGACAGGGGATCTGAAGGTGCGCTGCCGGGTAGCGGCTTGCTTTTTTTGTGATTTTGTGTAATATTTCGGTCAATTATTAAAAAATCTTGTAACTATCAAGGTTCAAGGTTCAGGGGGGAATAGTGAGAAGTGAGGAGGCGGCAATTGAATATTGAATATTGAAGATTGAAGATTGAGAAGTCAGAAGTCAGCCGCCTACGCTCTGCCGAGCCCCTCGGCTGTGAGCGACTCGACTTGAGCTCGTCGACAAGTCTCAGGGCCGAACGGCTACGGCGCGGCGGGCCAGGGAAGACGGAGGACAGAAGATAGGTTTCAGGTGTCAGGTATCAGGTGCGAGAAAGGGACAGATAAGAGTTAATTGTTAATAGTGGAAAGTTAGGGGCGAGAAAGCATGTATTCGAAGCACACCGGCATAGTTGTTTTCATTTTTCTTTTGTCTTTTATAGGCGGCGTTCCAAAATACGCAACAGGAGAGGAAAAACCGGACCAAAACAATCAACCCGGCTGGATCATGACCGTAAACGTTTCCATGGGTAATATACGCTCAGGGCCAACGCTGACATCCCCTGTAATAGGTAATCTGAGAAAGGGAGACAAGGTCAAAGCAATAGGTGAGAAAGATAAATGGTATAAGATAAGGCTTCAAAGGGGTCAAACAGGCTGGGCACATAAAAGCCTCTTTTCCAGGACACATAAGTCTCAGCCGGCAGGCACGGGCATTTCCGGGCAAATTAAGGAGATTCGATTTGAAATTGTGCCGGAAGGCGGGGAAATGGTCATATTTCGATTAAACGGCTATTATCCCCCAAAGACCTTTGCCATTGACGAGGGCAGGCCGAGGGTGGTCTGTGATTTCTTTGACACAAGTCTCGGGGCAGGGATAGGCCGTCTGCTAAAAACTAAAGGCGAAATCATTCAACAAATAAGAATCAACCTTTACAAAGGCCCTGATTCCAGGGTAAGAGTTGTCTTTGACCTCGTGTCACAGGAGAATTCCGATTATGAAATCCAGCCGATGTTTTTCAAGGATGAAAACCTTTATACGCTAACAGTAAAAAGAGTGCCAAAGGAATGAGCCATGATTCTTCGCTATACACTCCCGCCAAATGCACCTAAGAAGTTTGAGTCTGAGTCCGATTCCGTCATCTTAGGCCGGCGTCCAAAACCAGGCCAGCACATCGACCTGGACCTGACGCCCGATTCCTATGTGTCCAAACGGCATGCGCATATCACCTTTGAAAACGGTGGGTACTGGATTGAAGATCTGGGCAGCGGAAACGGCACGTGGGTGGACGGGCAAAAAATCACCATTAAAACACAGTTGACACCCGAGTCAAAGGTGCGCGTGGGGTGGACCAATATTGAAATTGAGATGGAAACCGCAATTCCCGTGCCCGGGCCGGACACGGAGCAAGAGCCCGAAGACGTCATTGTTGCCGAACCGGAGCAGGAACAAGAACCCGAAGACGTCATTGTTGCTGAACCGGAGCAGGAACCGGAGCCCGAAGGCACCATTGTCACAGAGCAAGACCAACCAACTGAGTCCGAAGGCGAAAAGGATACCATGCCCACCCAGGGTTGGCGCCAATTGAAGGCACTTAACGATTTCAGCAAGGAACTGGAAACCGGTACCACTCTCGAGAGCTTAGCGCAAATCCTGATTAAGCAATTGCAGTTGGCTATTCCCAGCGCTCAACGGGGCGCGGTTCTGCTGCCGGACGAACAGGACGAACTGCTTCTCAAGGCCCACTGGCCCCAGGGCGATCACTCCGTGAGCATGACATGGGTAAAGCGTGCGTTTACCAAGCGGGAGGCATTCATCTGGACTGCTGCCGCGCCTGCCGATACCTCCGGGGACGACACACCTCACAGTGCAATCTACTATGATGTCCAGTCTGCGATCTATGTCCCGTTGCTTTTAGGAGGAGACGTGTTTGGCGTTATGTACGTGGATAATTATTACGCACGCGATGCATTTGCCCCGGTCGATCTCGAAATGTTGAAGGCAATCGCCAACCAGGTAGCCATGTTCATCAGGGATAACGTGCTTCGGAAAGACCTCAAGCGCGAAGAAGTGCTCCGCTCAAATCTGCTGCGGCAGTTCTCGCCCAAGGTGGCCGAACAAATGGTTGAAAAGGCAGCCCGCCTCCAACGGGGGGGGGAACGGTCCGAACCTGTTACCATCCTTATTTCGGACGTGCGACACTTCACGGCCCTCAGCTCAAAAATGGAACCGGACGACGTGGTACGGATGCTTAACGAGATGTTCGATGCATTCGTGCCGATCATCTCCGAGTATGACGGCGTGGTGGATAAATTTGTGGGTGATTCGGTCTTAGCCGTGTTCGGCAGTCCCCAATCCGACCCCCAGCAATGGGAGAAGGCCGCGCAGGCAGCCATCGAGATGCAGCACGCCATGCACATGCTTGGAGAGGGAAGAAAAGTCCGGCGCCTGCCGGCCTACCAGGTGGGTATCGGCATTCATACGGGCGGAGTAATACATGGCTTTATAGGTTCCGCGGAACGTATTGAATTCACCGTTATCGGGGATACGGTCAACCGCGCGGCACGGTATTGTGACGGTGCCGATCCGGGGGAGATTCTCATAAGCAAAGCAGTTTACGAGCACGTTTATCGCCTGGTTGAGGTCGAACCCAAGACCGTCAAGACCAAACACCCGAAAAGCGAAGGGGATTTAGAGGGATATCTGGTAAAAGGGCTCAAAAAGAATGGGAAGCGTTCTGCATCTTAACGGGCAGAAAATTCGAAATCCGAATCTCGAAATTCGAAACAATGACAAATTTCTTCAAATTCAAATGACAAAAACATCGTACTTCCAGTTTTTTAGTTTAGGTCCTTTTGTCATTTGATATTCGAATTTGTTTCGGATTTCGTATTTCTTACTT
>JAFDAP010000347.1 GCA_019313765.1 Deltaproteobacteria bacterium
AAAAAAATTGGACATACAACTCTTTGTAAATATTAACATATTGATTTAATGATAATTCTTTTCCTACTCAACCACTTAACCATTCAACTATTTGACGATGTCTGGATTAAAGGAAAATCAAATTTGACTTTTTACGAGTTCATCAAATTCAAATCGCATCAAACCTGATTTAATTCTACACCCTTCCGGAAGCAAATCATATCTTTGTAATTGATTATGACATGGAGAGTATGGTAATTTAGCGAAATCCCCAGCTATGCTAGTGTGGTCATCCCTTGAGGGATGCATGTAACAATACTAAAATTTCGAGAAATTTTGGGATAGTGGACATGAGACGTAAGGATAAATTCCATGGATAAGGTGCTAATTGTTGATGATGAAATAATGACTTTAAAAGTCCTCAAAAAAGGGCTTAAGAAATATGAGGCTCAATTCGAAGTTCTGACTGCTACAAATGGAGAAGAGGCTATTGAAGTGCTGAAAAGAAAACCCATTTCCTTGTTGGTTACAGATCTTGCTATGCCAAAAGTGGGCGGTCTGGAACTTTTAGCCTACATGAATGAAAATCATCCCCAGGTCCCATGTATTGTTATGACAGGGCATAGGAGCCCTGAAATAAAGAGAAGGGCGGAAGAGGAAGACATTCTCGATTATCTCGAAAAACCGGTTGATTACAACAATTTAGCTTCGTTGATCATAGAGGGGCTGGATCGTGTTGACAAGGGTGCTTTTCAGGCGGGAGTGTTGGTAACCAGTTTGTTACAACTCATTGATATGGAACAAAAGACATGCACTTTGGAAGTTAGTAGCGGTAAAGAAAAAAAAGGTTTTTTTTATTTATATGATGGTATTCCCTATGATGCTCGTTATGGTGACATGAAAGGAGAGGATGCGGCATTTCAAATGATCGGCTGGGATAATGTTGACTTTAGATTGAAAAACTTTCCCAGGAAAAATATAAAGCAGATAATCAACAGAAGTCTCATATCCTTGCTCATGGAGGGAACGAGACTTAAGGATGAAGCAATAGCAGCAAGGGAAAAACATGGTACGACAGAGGTTGTTAAAACAGAAATAGTAAGTAAACAGGAACAAGATCCTTCTTTAAAAATTCAATCAGAAGAGGATGAAATGGTTTCTCAGGCCGCCCTGCTGGCTGAAGGACACCATTTTCAACAAGCTCAAAAGGTGTTGGCCAAACTTTTAAAGAAAAACCCACGCTGCGCTAAGGGGTGGCTGTGGTATTCTCGTGTAATCGGGAACATGAAAGCTATAGAATCGTCACTTAAAAATGCGGCCGTTATTTCTCCCAAAGACGCTGAAGTGGTTGAGGAAAAGAAAAAATTCAATCTTGCGAAAGACAGGGTAAGGACAGAGAGAATCGGCCACTGCCCCTTTTGCTGGTCTCCGGTGGAAGAGGGGGCTGTTGAGTGTCACTATTGTAAATCACATCTGTTTATACATACGCAATTCTTTACATCCTCTCGAACTGCAAAGCGGAAAGTACTGGAAAAGGCAATCAAAAGGTATAAAAAAGTTATCCGGAGAGAAAAGAATGCCAGGGCCCATTATTATCTTGCTATGGCCTATCTCAATCTTGCCAGGGCCCATCTCAATCTTGAACATTGGGAGAAAGCACTCGACCATTTGCAAAAAACCGGCAAACTTACACCGGAGAATAAAATCTTTTCTGAACAGCTCAACTCTCTGCTGAACTTCATTGCTGCCATGGAAACTTCATCCAAAAATAATGTATTTTAGATCTCGTTAAGTCGTCGAGTAGTTGAGTAGTTAAGTAGTTGTAATAATAAGAATAATAGCCCTTTCCCCAAAAATTAGACATGCAACAGTTTGCAAATATTAACATGGTGATTTAATTATAATTCTTTTCCTACTCAACCACTGAACCACTCAACTATTTGACGATGTCTTTATTTACTCCAAAGGTGGAATCGAATCCTGACCCCTAACCTCCTCTCTTGGGCTGATCTTTATACATACTTGACACCGTGGGGTTTTTGGGGAATGATTTTAATTGGTTTAAAAAATATTATTTTAAACCAAATACTTACATACCCCCTGTGTCAAGTGTGTACTGCGCTCATCATTGGAGGCCTGCGCATAGGAAAAACGCGCCAGAGTGTCCCAAATATGGCTAAGGCGGTGCGGGAAGCGCTTGACGGATAAAAAGCTTGCCTTAAAATGCATTTTATGATAGATATTAAACCCTAAAATGCATTTTATCCCGACCGGAGGAAATATGATTTACCTGATAAATACATTCAACCCTCACTGGGAAGGGCAAGCCCTGCCTGAATGGACGTGGCCAAAGCGGCGCGTTTTCGAGTATATGCTGAAGTTGATGGATGGCCCCCTCTCATTAGGAATTGGAGGATTGCGGAGAATAGGAAAGACAACCCTTCTCAAACAATTAGTGGGGGAGTTGCCCGCAAACAGGGTCCCGGCTAAAAGAATATGCTACTTCCAGTTTGACCGGGATATTGTTTTGAAAGATGATAATGTCCTGGAAAGGATGCTGGATGCGTATCTTCTGGATTTCCTTGATGAATCCATCGGACGTATCAAGGAGAAAACATACATTTTATTAGATGAAATTCAGCTCGTTCCCCGCTGGTCTGACATCGTTAAACGGTATTTAGACAGAGATCCGGCGCTTACTTTTGTGGTTTCCGGTTCATCCTCTTTGCTGCTGGAATCGGAATCAGCAGAAAGCTTAGCCGGGCGGCTTGACATGCTGCGCCTGTCCCCACCTGATTTCAGGGATTACATGACGATCAATGGACTTGAACCACCGCCTGAGTTTAAAATTGATCCTGGTTTACGAAAGATCCCCACTGAAACAGCCCTTTTTTACGGGGCAAACAGGTCCCGTCTTACTACGGCATATCTCGACTATTTGAGGTGGGGTGGCTTTCCCCAGTTAAAAGAACTTGATGATGAGGAATCCAGACGTCGATATATTAAAGAGGTAGTTGTAGAAAAAATATTGAGATACGATCTTCCTGCCCGTTTTGGGGGTGAAAATCCTATTGACCTGGAAATGCTTTATGGAATCTACGCCAGTGAATATGGGCAAATAGTAGAATACAACACCCTTGCCAGGGACGTCGGG
>JAFDAP010000348.1 GCA_019313765.1 Deltaproteobacteria bacterium
CGGAGGAGAAACAGGTTGTCATCGGAATGGCGGTCGGCTACAGGGACCCTGACGCTCCAATTAATAAGCCGAGATCGGAAAGAGTGCCATTGGAAGATGTGGTAAAATGGAGGGGGTAAAAAACGAACGTCCAACATCGAACATCGAACTTCCAACGTCGAATTATGATACGCCTTCGGCGTTTCAATTTTATTAAAAAACGGAGCGAAGCGACACTCACATTCGATGCTCGATGTTGAGCGTTCGATGTTCGACGTTCATCTTTTTCCTGTTTGTTATTTCGAATTTTGTGAATTGTTATTTGTTTGCTATTTGTGATTTGATATTTGGAATTTCCAATACTCCAACACTCCGGTACTCCAGAGAAATGACTAAATATAGACATACCCCGCTGGGGGAGACACAGACAAGTGCTGTGGGCTTGGTCTTTTCTTCCGGTTTTTTCGGGTTCTTTGCCCATGCCGGATTTTTAGCGGCGATCCGGGAACTTGAAATTACGCCGGTTGCTTATGCGGGCTCCAGTTCAGGGGCCATCGTGGCAGCAATGGCGGCATCAGGAATGGATGATCATGCCATCAGGGAAATGCTTTTTTCCGTGAGAAAGGAGGCCTTCTGGGATCCTGATCCATGGCACGTCATATTCAAAAAGGCCGCGAATCTTTTCAGGGGTTATTCAGGCTATCTGAAAGGAGAGGGGTTTGCGCGGTTGCTTGAGAGAATGCCTGTGAAACGGTTCGAAGACTGTGAAACACCTTTGGCCATAGCAGCCACCAACCTGACTCAAAAGAAGGGGACCGTATTTACCCGGGGTAATTTAATAAAGGCAATTCGGGCATCCGGCGCGGTTCCCATGCTCTTCAAACCGGTGGAGATTGACGGATCCCTGTATGTGGATGGAGGGGTCGTTGATAAGGCCCCCCTGAAGGCGCTTGCGGATCTCGTTGATCTTGACAAGGTCATTATTCATTTTATTGCGTCCGGGAATGTGGGCAAAAGCGATCAAGGGTTTTTGGAAAAGAGAATGAGTCCCTGGCATGTCCAGTACTTAGCCGCCAATATTGCCCGCCAGGAGGCGTATGAAAGGCAGTTGGAAATCTTAGAGGCGCGGGGCGTGGAAGTTATTGAGGTGAAAACCGGCGCCCCGGCTGTCGGCCCCAATAAGTTAAACAAAGGCCCGGCCGCATATGAAACCGCAAAAGCCGCAGCATTGAAAATTTTATCTGATTTCAGTTAAACAGGATTTCATGCAGATCCTGAACCGATTCAACACCGGCCAATTCCATCCCCTGTGGTGTTCTTACACCTTCCAGGTTGCTTCGGGAAAGAAGGCATCGTGAAAATCCTAATTTTTTTGCCTCCCTTATCCTAAGGTCCGGCTGGCTCACCCCGCGGACCTCACCGGCTAAGCCCACTTCTCCAAACACGACAGTTCTTCTGTCAACGGGTCTTTCCAGGAAACTGGACATCATTGCAGAGACAATACCCAGATCGGCGGCCGGTTCTTCTACCTTTAATCCCCCTGCCACATTCACAAAGATATCCTGATCCGTAAGTTGCATACCCATTCTTTTGGCGAGGACGGCCACCAAAAGGGATACCCGGTTATGGTCCACCCCCACGGCTGTTCTTCTTGGCATGCCTAAGGGGCTTGGACCGACCAATGCCTGGATTTCCACAAGTACCGGTCTTGTTCCCTCGAGGCAGGGGATGACCACGGAACCGGGAGCGTCTTGCGGTCTTTGTTCAAGAAAAATGCTGGATGGATTGCCCACTTCGGCCAGGCCTGAGTCTTTCATCTCAAAGACGCCGATTTCATTGGTGGAGCCGTAACGGTTCTTGACGGCTCTAAGTATCCTGAATACATGCCCCCTGTCTCCTTCGAAATAGAGCACCGTATCCACTAAATGCTCCAAAACCTTTGGCCCGGCAATGGCCCCCTCTTTGGTTACATGACCGATAAGAAAAACGGGAATACCGGACTGCTTTGCAAAGGCCATCAACTGGGCTGCGACTTCTCTTACCTGGCCGACGCTTCCGGGGGCCGATGCAATGGCGTCTGTATAGATGGTCTGGATAGAGTCCACTGCCACGAGGTCCGGCTTGAGTCTTTTCAATTCTTCAAACAGGTCTTCTATACAGGTTCCTGCAATGACGAACAAGCCGTCTGAATGGACGGCTAATCTTTCGGCCCTTAACTTGATCTGCTGTGGCGATTCTTCCCCGGAAATGTAAAGGGCGCGGCAACCATTGCGGGCTAACCTGTCCAGGACCTGGAGAATAAGGGTCGATTTTCCTATTCCGGGATCACCTCCGATCAGAATCAGGGACCCGGGTACCACTCCGCCCCCTAAGGTCCGGTCAAACTCGGAAATATCCGTTTTCAACCTCATCTCCGGGGCAAGGGAGATCTTATCAATACTCTGGAGCTCGCTCATGAAGGAGGATCTTTTTTCTTTCCTTTCGGGACTCGTTACCTCCTCCACCATGCTGTTCCACTGGCCGCAGTCAGGGCACCGCCCCATCCATTTCAGGGTCTGGTAACCGCAGGCCTGGCACACGTAGATAGATTTTTTTTGTTTGGTCATTCCTCAAAACCCGTCTATTCCTTCTTTTCGCCAACGCCATGCTTTTTACAAATCTCTATTAACATGTTGCGCCATTTCTCGTTTTCCATTCGACCCTTTTCTATTTTTTCATTGGCTGCCCTAATAAGGTATTCATCTTTTCTTTCAAGACCTAACTTTTTGGCTTTGAATCCACGGTACAGGTATTCAGCGCCCCGAATGTAAACCCCGTGCAGTTTGTTCACCTCTTCGGTTTTTGGCCTTATTTTTCTTAAAGAATCAAGAAATCGCTTGTATTGAGGAATGACATCGACCTTTAAGGCCTCATAAACCCTTTCGTCAGTGGTGTAGTTTTTGCCCGTGACCGAGGCATAACGTTCGAGAGAATGTTTTTCTAATTCCGCGATGTTTAAGACTCCCTGATTCACATAGTCCACCAGGTCCATTGCCACCTTATTAGTTGCGCAGCCGACAAGAAAAAAACAAAGGCCCCACAAAAGGAACCGGACTAAAAAAGATTTGTCACTTTTCAATTTTTTTCCTCCCTTCAAAGATTACAGTTAGTT
>JAFDAP010000349.1 GCA_019313765.1 Deltaproteobacteria bacterium
TGGACCGATGAGGGAAAGGAAGATGAGGACCTTGATATTACCAGAAAGCATTATAGTGAAATTTACTTGAAGGTTGAAAGGTGGTATTATGATTTCGGAAGCCACAAATTTATTCAAGTATTGACGTTCAGGGGCGGAATCCTAAAAAAGATTGAGACCGGAGATTACGGAGGCGCCAATTGGGACTTCACTGGAACAAAGGGCCAGGAAACCGATAAAACAGAAGACACTGAAGCATCAAGTGCACTGATATATGGCACGATCTCTGTTTTGGGATCACCGCATGGGGCTAAAGTCTATCTTAATGAGCAGTATGTAGGAAATATCCCCTGTAGACTTGAACTAATGGAGCCTGGCGCTCACAACCTCATCATAATAGATGAAGGATATAAAGACTGGGCAAAGCGGGTAATCGTAAAAGCCGGAAAAATCTCATACCTCAATGTCTACCTGGAACCGGATAAATCAGAGACTGACAAGACGGATACTAATGAATCTGGCCCTGAGGAGGCCCCTTCCATCCCGTCAAGAAAGGTCTATAAGTGGACCGATGAAAAGGGGCATATTCACATTACGGATATTCCCCCTCCTGATGTGTCCAAATAGTATGAAATATCAGGATGGGCATAATTCATTAACTTTTAGGCGGAGTATCAAATGCAAGGAAAAAGAAAGCTTAAGAGAAGGCATCTGATTTATTATTTAAGAGTTTTTGAGAAAAAGGCCGATCAACTTATAGGTCACATGGTAGATATTTCATCCGGAGGCATGATGTTAATTAGCGAGGATCCCATTAAAACAGGCATGGTTTTTGATTTGAGGATGGTTCTGCCTGTAGAGCTTGAGGGCAGCAGGGAAATCACTTTTTCCGCTGAGAGCATGTGGTGCAGGGCAGACGAGAATCCTGATTTTTACAATACCGGCTTTCAGTGGATAAAGACTTCTCCGGCGCACATTAAAACCATCGATCACCTGATTCAAAAATTTTGCTTCAAGGAATCTTTAGGCCAACTGTAGGACCCGCCCTGTAATATTCAAATATCCTTCAGAAGCAGATTTGCCTGTGATTTCCCGATAGTCTCTATAAACTCCGTTAAACACCCTGACAATTTACTCAGTTCCCGGGACTGGGCCACGGGTATGTCCCCGGCCCCGAGTCCTTCAAGGGCCTGGATTACGTAATTGATGCTTAACCTGTCAATATTCATGGCAGGCAGAAACAGCGCTTCGCTCTCGCTCGTCTCCCTGGCCTCGGACAATACCCTGCACTGCACTAACTCAAAAAGGATCTGGTTGACAAGTCTGATAGGGATCTCTAAGTCGTGAGAGATCTGTTCTGCGCTTTGGGGGTTGTCTCCATTGGAAAAATTCTTAATGCACGAGTGCGCTATTCGAAGCGCCAATAATTTTTTGAAGGAGGGCTTTACCCGGAGGCAATCCGGCTCAAATTCGTATGTATCCACATTCTGGAATGCAAAAGAAATCTCGGCCCCAAAAAGGACTATGAGCCAGCTAACCTGGAGCCAGACCAGGAACAACGGCAGTGCGGCAAAACTTCCGTAAATGGCCCCGTATTTTGATACTCCGATCTGAAAGGTTATGTAGCCCCATTGAGCCATCTGGTAAGTCAGGCCTGCTATAATACCCCCCAAAAGACCCGCACGAAAGCGAACCTTTGTATTGGGCATAAAAATATAGACAAACGTAAACAGGAGCCAGATCACGCACAATGGGATGGACTTTAAGAGCAATGAAATAAGGGGGCTTATAGGGCCTAACAGGTCGATTTTCTGTGTAATCTGTTCAATCTGGGTTGTGATGAATACCGTGATACTACCAGAAAGGATCAGCAAAACCGGGCAGATGAGCATTACTGAAAGATAGTCGCTCAGTTTCCGTCCATATGTCCGTGCCTGTTTTATTCCCCAGATATCGTTAAACGACTCCTCAATATTCCCCAATAGTTTTATAATGAGCCAGAAAAGCAACACCACGCCTATACCCGCGATCAGGCCGCCTCTTGTCTCATCCAGCATTGAATTGGCAAAATTGATAATCTGATTAACGACCTCTTCCTGCCCCTTTAATTTATCCATAAGCTCTTTTTCAAGGAGTTTTTGAAGGCCGAACCCCTTTGCCACCCCAAAGGCCAGGGCTGCCGCCGGAACCACGGAAAGAAGGGTATAAAAGGTCAGGGCCGATGCCCTGAGATAGCACTTGTCCTCGGCAAAGCCTCGAAATGCCAGGATAATGATCCTGAGCTGTTTGAGAAGAAACGACTTGTTGCGAGGCAGTGTGCCCAAACGGACACGCCAAACGCCATGGGTTAGAAAATCAATGATGCTTCTTATGTTGAATGTTTTTTCCATGCTTTAATCACTTGCCGAAAAGGCCTTTTAGTAAGCCCTTGACTTCTTCCTTTGAATCTTTGGACTCACCTTTTTCCTTGCTGGGGGTTTTAAACATATCCTTCAATTTAGACGGGTCGGTGATTCCCTCTTCAATTGTTTTCTTGAACATCCCCTCAAGATCGGGCCGGAATTTGGGTTCGGAGAAAGTCCCGCTGACCAGAACAGGCACCATGATCCCGGAACGCTGTTTTGTGTCCCCCTGCCCTTTGATGGTGGTCACGAATTTGGGCTCAACCCTGAAGTCTAAGCTCTCTTTGACCAGATGGGCATCCCCTGCTACCAACACCCGAAAGAGAGGGGATTTCATGGAGGTTTGGGGGGTATTAACCAGGCCGTTTTTGATGGTAAAGGGCACGTGAAGCTCGGAAAAGTCGGTCTTGGGCTTTTCAGCTCCTTTTTCAGCTAAGCCGAAAGTGGCTTTTATGTTCCTGATCATTCCGGCTAAGTCTATGCCCACGATGGCGCCGTCATTAAACAGGAAGTCCCCCTTGCCGTTGAGGGTGCGCTTGATCCTGTCTGCATCATCGCCCGCCATGCGAATGGCCACGTCGGCCTTGACCGTCCCCTCTATGAAATCTTTCTTCATAAGGTCCTGTAGTAAGGGGCCGACCTGGACCTGCTTTATCCGGAGTTCCATATTGCTCTTGGGGATATCCTGGCGTACGTCAAAGGTCCCCTTAGACGACATGTCACCCTGGTACAGCTTGAGG
>JAFDAP010000350.1 GCA_019313765.1 Deltaproteobacteria bacterium
GGTTTCCGTTTTTGTGGAGAAAAACCCTTCCCGGCTTGAGATAATCCTTATACGAACTCAGCATGCGTTCATAACGAACGTCCCGGTTTATTCGTCTGGCTTTTTCCTTCAATTCCGACCTTTTCTGGATGTTATCCTGAATCTCATAGGGGTCTGCCGTATCGCATCTTGCCTCTGGCAGGGTCATTCTCAGGTCGGACAATATTCGGTTCCAGCGTCTTTGAACCATGACCCCTGATTCTCTCTCTTGAAACGCCGCAAATGAACGCTCAAGAAGGTCTTTGACCTCGAGAGGCGTATGGGAAAGAAGCAGGTTCAGGGTCATTGAAAAATTGATGTGGATCCGGCTCAGGATCGGCTCCGGGGGCAAATCCTTTAATTCATGGATAAGCTTGGGGTCCTGATGACGGCCTGGAATAATAAGTGCAAACCCGATATGGTCCTTTCCCCGCCTACCGGCCCGGCCGATCATTTGATGAAGATCGGTTGCCGTGAGATCAAGAAACTCGTGTCCATTGTACCGATCGCTCTGTACGAGAACCACGGTCCTGGCCGGGAAATTGACGCCTGCGGCCACCGTGGATGTGGAAAAAATGGCCTCCAGGTCCCCACTGTTCATCATCTTTTCAACGAGCATCTTCCAGTAAGGCAGTTGACCCCCATGATGGGAACCGACCTTTGAATCCAAAAGCGTCTTCATCTGACGATGTCCCTCAAGGTGAGGGAAATCCCGCAGGAATATTTTTACCGTCCGTCTGATGCGGTCCCTGGCCTCGGGCGGTTCTTTTACCGGCGAACAGGTCATCAAGGCCCGGTTACAGTCGGCCCGCGATTTGAGAAAAAAAATCGCAGGCAGCAGGTCAAATTTTCTCAGGCATTTTATTATGCCGCCAAAATCAATCCTTTCGGACCTTCTTCTACCCTCCTTTGAGGCAAGAAATTTCTTGATCCTGGGGCTAAGCCCCCTTTTGCCGCCTAAGGGGACGATAAGGCCGTCAGGAAAAAGGAAAAGCATTTCCATGGGAACGGGCCGTTCTTCCGCCAGGACAACCCTGTTTGGCGTTCCGCGAATCTCCTTTAACCACCCACAGACCTCTTTTGCGTTGGAGATGGTAGCGGAAAGGAGTAAAAGTTTTACCCTCGAAGGAAGATAGATAAGGACCTCTTCCCAGACCACACCCCTGTCAGGATCGCTCAGGTAGTGGGCCTCGTCTAAGATCACCAGATCTGCTCGAATACTGGTCCCTTTGTGCATGGAGTCATAAAGCTGGTTTCTAAGAATCTCGGTTGTTCCCACAATAACGGGAGCGTTTGGGTTTTCTTTGCGGTCCCCTGTCAGGATTCCGCAATAGGAAGGGCCGAATTCACGGCAGAATTCCTGATAAATGGAATTTGAAAGGGCCTTGAGGGGAGAGGCATACCATACCCTCAAATCCCGGGCAAGATAGGAGTGTATGGCTTGTGAAGCGATCCATGTCTTGCCGGAACCCGTTGGTGCACTTACGAGCACGTCATAGTCTTTGATCAAATCAAGGGCTTCTGACTGGAAGGGGTCGGGCTTGAACGGCCCGGGCTCAGGTACGCCTATCTTGCGAAAGGTGGCCCTCAGCCCCGGATCTAAATTAGGCTTAAGGTAATCGGCTTGTTTTTGCGGACCTTCACGCAGACTGGGCTTGATTCTGCCATGCTGTTTTCCGCCTGCCCTGGATTTTGCCGGCCTGCGGTAATAGCGTTTTTTATTTGTCATTAGACATTTACTTTTTTTATTTCACCAATTCCGCAGCTATCATGTCCATATCTTTCAGATTATCTTTCATGGCCGGACCTACGTTCAACCCATTGAGACTTTCTTCTGCTTCGTCAATGGTCTCACCGCACCCGTGGGCGATTTTAAGGCCGTTTACATAGACTTTCTCAAGGGCCTCTCTCACAAAGAGCCTTGCTGCGGCCTTTATGAACAAAGTCGACCGGCCCTGCCCGCCTTCGTACCCGGCCGCCTTGTGGCAGAGTGCATTCGCCACTTCACACCAGGTCATCATATCAGCCAGAAGAAACATCACATATTGAGACTTGGTCAGCTTGTGCTTGCGGCTGTTGAGAATCACTTCATTCAATGCCCTAAATGCATTGGCCAGCAAAGGCCCGGCGCATTCATTTGAAAGCCCATCCAGTGCCCCGGCCATTTCAAGATAGAAGCCTCCCTTTGAGCGAACAGTACTCCTCATGCGAAACATGGAAATAATGTTTCTCTGTATCTCACTGGTCCCTTCGTAAATGGGAAGAATTTTTACGTCCCGCTTGATTTTTTCCACCTCATATTCCCGAATATAGCCATACCCGCCAAATGCCTGTATACCGTCATTTGCCATGGCATCGCCCGCCTCTGTGGCAAAATACTTGGCAATAGACCCCTCCACCTGGAGGTCCTCTTCACCTGAGTCCAGTCTTCGGGCCACCTCTTCTATGTGCGCCCGTGCCGCTTCCAATTGCACGGCATGGGGGACCAGTAGTTTATGGGTATAGCCCTGCTTCACTGAAAGGGTCGTCCCGAACTGGACCCTTTCCTTAGAGTATTTGATGGCCCTCTCTAAGGAGGCCATGCCACCCCCTAATCCAAAGGTGGCGACCATCAACCGGGTATATCCAAAGACCTTATTTGCCTCTTTCAGTCCCTGGCCTTCGACCCCTCCAATAAGGTTTTCAGCAGGGACAAAAAGGTCCTCTAAGGTCAGCGGGCACGTATCGGAGGCCCGAATCCCGTGTTTGTCCTCATGCTTGCCGGGAATCAAGCCCTCTGCCCCTGCCTCCACCACAAAAAAGGAAGGCCCGTCCGGTGTGTCGGCAAGGATCGTGTAAAGATCGGCAACCCCTCCGTTTGTAATAAACTGTTTTTGCCCGTTGAGTTTGTAGCCCCTGATTTTACCCTCATCATCTAAAACCCGCTCGGCCTTGGTCTTGAGGGACTGGACGTTGGACCCTGCCTCGGGTTCGGTGACACCATAGGCCACAATCAGGCCTTCCTCTGCAATCTTTCCGATATATTTTTCCTTCTGTTCGGGAGTGGCCCCTACTCTTAGCGGATCCATGCCCAGGCATATTGCCAAAAACGAG
>JAFDAP010000351.1 GCA_019313765.1 Deltaproteobacteria bacterium
GGATCTTTCGTATGGTAAATTTGGGTATGGAAGAAGAGATTCTCAAATCCCCTTCCATCTGGTTATGCATTGCCTGCCAAAGGTGTACCGAAGCGTGCAGTCAATTAGTAACGGGGCATCTCATGATTCAACGGCTTCAGGAATTTGCTTTGGAGGAAGGCGTAGTGGACACCGGTTTTCCTTTTCGGTGGAAAAAGGCCCAAGATGCTATCTATCCTCTTTTTGTAGAAGAAATTGCTGCTCTGTTCGGATTTCATCAAGATTAGTTATTGAAATCGATCCGGACCTTGGCTGAGGGAACATCAGAACAGGGGGGTGCTACTCAGAATTGTTCAGTTTTCCCACTTATGGACGAGACGTTGGAGTCCGATAATACGATGACAATTCCCGGAAACCTCCTGACCACCGCCATGGCGGTCATGCCGCACAAGGATGTGGATCGGGCCCTTGAAATTGCCCTGTCCATGGATATTCCTTTTTGGCCTCAGCTTCCCCACTACAACTACTATGAGGATATGTATGTCCAGGCATCGGAGCATTTCCCAGGCATTTTGCTCGACATGGAGAAACGCACACTTCGCTTTTCACTTGAAAAGTTCATTGCTGAATTGGAAGAGACCATGGCCCATTTCGATGAGCCCGAGTACTTTGACATCAGCGATACATACTCGGTGATTTACAGGCGATTCCTGAACCTTGATCTGTCAGACCCACCTGCTATCCGGGGACAATTGGAAGGGCCTATCAGTTTTGGATTCAATGTTGTGGACCAGGACGACAGGCCGATCCTTTTTGATGATACGGTCCGGCCTTTTATGCTCGAGTTTATGGCCAAACGAGTGAATGTGCAGTTGGCCCGGCTCAAGAAACTCAACCCAAATGCATTCATGTTTGTGGATGAACCGGGATTGCAATTTTTGTTTAGTGCAATGGCAGGGTATGGGGATCAGGCAGCGCGGGGTGATATGGAGGCGTTTTTCGCCATGATTGACAGGCCCCGGGGGGTGCACCTGTGCGGAAACCCTGATTGGGATTTCCTCCTCGGTTTGGATTTGGACGTACTGTCGCTCGATGTATACTCAAACGGAGAAGTATTTTCATCTTATGCTGCTTCCATTAAAAGGTTCCTGGACCGCGGAGGTATCATAGTATGGGGGATTGTACCCACCAACTTCGAACCCTTTGAACAGGAAAATGTAGAATCTCTTAAAAAGCGGCTGAAGGCGATATGGTCGGTCCTGGAAGAGAAAGGGATTGACAGGGCGTTTCTCCTGTCCCGAAGTCTGCTTTCTCCTGCCACCTGTTGTCTGGTCAATCCGGATGGAGAAAAGACAGTGGAGAAAGCCTTTAGAGGAATCTTGACCCTGTCTGCAGAGCTTCGTGAAGAGTATAGACTTCAATGATCCACTGAAAAAACCTCAAAACCTTGTGTCTTTGACTTGAGTAGAGGACTCTTCCATTCCCCAAAAAAGAGGCATGATGCTCCTGGTATCCTGCATCATTTGAGTGTAACCTTTTTTCGTAGCGCAGAGCTTTAGCTCTGCCATTTTGATGCAGGGCTAAAGCCTTGCGCTACGCTATGAGAGAGAATGCACGCAAAAAGGTTACGCTCGAATCATTTCATTGTCAGGAGGCCCCAAATTCTCACCGACGCAAGATGAGCCGGGCCGGGGCCCCGTCTGCACCCTTGATGCGAAGAGGAAGGCAGAAAATCTCATAGGGGCCGGGCGGGACCTCTAAAAGATGGGCGCCTTCCACCACCAGGACCCCTGATTCCAAAAGTATATGATGAACGGGAGCTCCGGGGTTCTTATAACGCTCGATTGAAAGATAATCGATTCCAACAAGGCAGACTTTTCGCTCAACAAGATAACGGGCCCCGTCTTCAGTGAGGTGGGCGTAGTCCTCATGAAAGGAAGGGTCTAAAAGGAGAGGCCCATTATCCGTCTTAAGCAGAACCCGGGTATGATCTTCGATGGGGGCTTCTTCCAGAGCCTGGCGGTCTACTTGAGATTTACCTCGCATATCCAGCACAACTCCAGGTCCTACAAGGGCCTCTAAAGGGATCTCATCCACAGTGGCTCCCCCATCCAGGTAGTGTGCGGGTGGATCCACATGTGTGCCTAAGTGGGTTCCCATGGATAGAAGGGCCAAATCGAAAGGGTCCCCCTTACTTCTCTGGAAATACGGCTGCATTTCAAAAGGGGGGTCCCCGGGAAAAGTTACCATTCCCTTTTGAATGGGGAGGGTAGCATCATAATAGTTTCATAACATCTCCTTATCTGTCAGGCTTCTTGAGATCCATTTTCTTGATCCGGACACTCCGAGCGCATGGGGCATACGGGACAGATGTCTCTGGGCCCGATGAGCCAGATACGCGCCAAGGCGATATGAGGCCGTTCCGCTAATCGACTCACAATCATGGCCAATAAGGCATCAACGGAACGTTCCAGGGCCATATCCAGCAGGAGGTCTTTGAGAGATTTAAATTCCGGTTTGTAATCGGGTCCGATTTTCATAAGTCAAAAATAAACGAATTTTTGTTGCATGACAACAAAAATTCATTGATCACAAAATATTGTTTTAATCATAAAAAAGGAGGAAAAAGAGATGAGTAGAATTGGATCAAGATTTTTGGATGCGAATGATGTTTTTCCTGTCTTGGAGTTGCAACTGGTATCTGGAGAAACGCTTAAGCTCCCCGAGGGGACCGGGAATGGCTACGGTGTAGTCTTTTTCTACCGCGGGTACTGGTGACCTGTTTGCACTCAGCAGTTAGCTGACTTCCAATCCGTATCAAAAGACTTCGAGTCTGAACAGATAACAGTCATTGCGGGTTCTGTAGATCCATTTGAAAAGGCAAAAGAGACCGTCGAAAAAAATGGAATTACTTACCCTGTCGCCTATGGCATGAATGCAGAGGAAATATCCAGGACAACCGGGGCGTACTTTGACAAGGATAAGCAGTTTCTTCATGCAACAGACTTCCTTATCCGACCGAACAATACAATAGAAGTTGTATGTTATAGTTCAGGAACAATAGGACGTTTTGTGGCACGAGACGTCCTTGGTCTTGTCAAGTTTTATAAAAG
>JAFDAP010000352.1 GCA_019313765.1 Deltaproteobacteria bacterium
TCGACCGGTATCTCAACGGGATCGCCTCCGGTTCCACACCACGATGCCGATAATAAGAACAACAAAAGGTATGACAAACACCGGGACCCAGAAGACCACCAGGCCCTGGGTCCGGTTCAACATGAGCGGTTCAACGGGCTTGTGTTTTTTCTTGATGATGATCAAATTTTCCCTTCCAACCAGGTAGTTAATGGTGTTCATGACAAAATCGCCATTGGCGGCAAGGCCAAAGCGCTTATTGCTGGCAAAATCCACATCCCCAAAGACCACTAACCGCCCTTTCCCTGTGATCTCGGTTGCATCCGTTTCTTTGTCGCCTTTTTCCTCCAGTTCTTTTTTAATAGGCGGTTCGATCTCCGCGATCGCTGCAAGGGATACCGGTCCCTGCCGGTCTTGCTCGTCAAATTGGACCATTCCGGCATCCAGAGACTTTCGATCCCTCTCGGACCAGGAATTGGGGGATGTGTAAGCCAGCGCCGTTACTGTTAGCCCGCTTTTTTGTTCGTCTCCCGGTTCAACAGACCTGGCCATGTCGAAAAGGCAGGCCAGGCGGAAATCTTTTGTAATATCGTGAATGCCGTACTTGACCACCATTGGAAGCAGGTAGTCTCCACCCATAACACGGCTCAGTTTGTCCACAATGATATCGTCGGTGATCCTGATCCCGTATGTCTTTAAAAAACCCTTTAGGCCGCCATCATTATATGGTTCAAGAAAGACAATTATCCTGCCGCCCCGTTTCAGGTGTTTTTCAAGACTCGTCACTTCTTCCGGGAACAGGGATTTGACCGGGGCCGCAATGACCACAAGAGAGGCGCCTTTCGGAATATCCTCCTGCATGAGGTTGATTTCCAGGAATTCATAGTTTTCATTTGTCAGGCCCTCCTGGAGCATGCTCAACGCTCCGGGGTCCTGTCCTTTGAAGACCCGCTCTCCATGTCCGGTAAGCCAGTAGACCTTTAGGGTTTCACTCTCAATCAATGTAATGAGTGCGTTCGTGATATGCTCTTCGTCCGCAATTTTAACGGTCTGTGATTGTCCGTAACCCTCTAAGACAAATGTATTTATGTTTTTGACATTGTATCGCCTGGTAACAGAGGGGTTCCTTTCCGGGTCAATGAGTTCATAATGGACATTCGCGGCCTCGTATTGATACGCGGAAAGCAGTTTCCGCGCATCTTCCGCCTCCTGAAAGCCCACACGAACAAATGCCCTGATGGTTACCGGCTCCTTAATATTCTTGAGGACCTGGAGAGTCTTGTCGGAAAGGGTGTGTTCACCGGTTGATGTCAGGTCCCATCTGAAGTAATGCCTTTCGGAAAGCAGGGTAATGACAACGACTAAGACTATAACAAGGATGATCGCCGCGGTCATGTTGGAGGAACTTCTTAATCGCATTTTTGTCTCGTCTTTGCTCATATGGTTAGCCTCTCCAGAAGCGGGAATTCAGGAATCGAAGTGTAAGAAACAGCCAGAAGAAAATGAACAGGACGTAAAACACCACGTCTCTGCTGTCTATTAGTCCCCTCGCGAAAGACTCTAAGTGTTTAATAATGGAGATATGTTCTAAAATTCTGCCGAAGACGGGTCCGGTAATGGCCCCGGCCCAACCGAAAACCCAGAAAAGGAGCAGTGCGCCAAAGCTCATGACGGCGGCCACTATCTGATTTTCCGTAAGAGAGGAAGTAAAGGTGCCCAATGCAATAAAACCCCCTCCCATGAGTATGATTCCAAAATACCCGGAAATAACAACGCCCCATTCTAAGGTGCCGAAAGACTCGAGTATGATCAGATAGGGAATAGTACCAGCCAACATGGTGATGAGCACTAAAAGCGTGGCACAGAATTTACCTGTCAGGGCGGCCAGGTCAGAAAGGGGGTAAGTAAAAAGGAGCTCAATGGTGCCTGTTTTCTTTTCCTCGGCATATAGCCTCATGGTGATTAAGGGGGTCATAAGGAGAAGGATAACTGCGAGGTCCCCGAAAAAAGGCTTTACTACCATATCGGTCAGGTTCAGCTTTTCGGTCAGCATGGGATTACTCATTGCCTGAAGACTGAGCATGCCAAAATAGGCCGTATTGGAATAGAAAAAATATCCGGACAATACTAAGAAAATAAAGGCCGCTGAATAAAAAATGGGCGAAGCAAAGATAATGGACAGCTCCTTTTTGAAAATGGCGACAATCGGTCTCATGATTCAGTATCCTTTTCTTCTTCTGTGACTAACTTGATAAAGACGTCCTCTAAGCTGAGGTCTTTTGATCTCATTTCCCTGAGCCCCCAGTTGGACTCAACCACGGCCTTAGCCATCATGGGCCTGATGTTTTCTCCGGAAACGCTTTCAACAATAAATGTTCCTTCCTGTTCGGCCTCCTCAACACGCGAAACTCCCTGTAGAGATAAGAGCTTTTTTTTCACTTCAGCGGCAGGGCCGTCGATTGAAAGGACGGTCCGCCTTCCTTTCTGAACCTGTTGGGTGAGAACCTCGGGTGTGTCTTCTGCAATAATCCGGCCCTGGTTGACAATAATCACCCGTTTGCAGACCTGGCTCACTTCGGGAAGGATGTGGGAACTCAAAAGCACGGTCCTTTCTCCACCCAAATTTCTGATAAGGTCCCTTATCTCTACGATCTGTGCAGGATCCAGACCAGTGGTCGGTTCATCAAGTATAAGGATGGGGGGATCGTTTAAAAGGGCCTGTGCAAGCCCTACCCGTTGCTTAAGGCCCTTTGAAAGATGTTTGATTAACCTTTTCCGGTGTTCAACCAGCCCGCAAATACCGGTTACCCTGTCAATTTCATTAGTCAGTTCTTTTCCCGCAAGGCCCTTAACTGAACCGGAAAAGGCCACAAACCGATCGACTGAAAGCTCACTATAAAGCGGTACGTTTTCCGGCAAAAAACCGATCTTTTTCCTGACCTGGAGAGAGTCTTTCCTTGTGTCCAGCCCCCCAATAAGGACCTTGCCGGAAGTTGGTGGCATGAAACAGGTAAGGGTCCTCAAAATAGTGGTTTTTCCTGCGCCGTTAGGACCCAGAAAACCTACAATTTCTCCCTTGTTCACATGGAATGAAATATCCTGAACAGCAGG
>JAFDAP010000353.1 GCA_019313765.1 Deltaproteobacteria bacterium
ATGGTAAAGGGCTTTTTGTTTATCTTTTATGTGTTCTAAATAGATGGATGAGAGATGAAAATGGGCTGAAAAAGAGTTTGGGTTATATTTTACTACTTGCTCGTAACGTTCGATGGCTTTTTGGTAATGTCCTAGCCCTATATAAGCATTGCCAAGATTTTTATGGATCTCAATAAAATTGGGTTCAAACTTCCTGGCTCTTTCAAGCACCTTTAGTGCCTCTTCATGTTTTTTAAGCCTGTTAAGTGTCGCTCCCCAATTGTTATAAGCTTCAGCATAATCGGGTTTTAATGCGATAGCGTTTTGGTAGGCCGACAGTGCCTTTTCCCATAGTGCCTGCTGGCTGTAAATATTACCCAGGTTGAGATATGCCTTGGGGGAGTTTGGTTTCAGAGAAAGGGACTTTAAATATGCTTTAATAGCCTGATCATAGAGTTTTTTGATTGCATAGGTATTTCCCAGATTATAGTAGATGTCCGGGTGGTGAGGATTGAGCTTGGTGGCATGTTGATAGTGACTTAATGCCTTATCATAGTAACCCAGGGCCTTGTAAGCATTTCCCAGGTTGTTATAAGCGCGTGAGAAATCTGGATTTAGTTTGATGGCTTGTCCGATTTCCTCTATGGCCTTAGAGTACAGTTTCTTGAGACCATAGGCGACGCCTAAGTTGTTATGGGCGAGGGAGTAGGTGGGCCAGATTTTGAGGGCTTGCCGATAGTGGATAATGGCCTGATCATACAGTTTTTTATCTCTGTAGGCATTACCCAGATTATTGTGGGGTCTGGCTTTTTGGGGTGACTTTTCTACACAATCGGTCCAGAGGGTAAAATTGTTTTTCCATAAGTGGTTTCTTTGGAAGGTGTATAGTGAATAGCATCCTATAGTGAGGAGGAGAAAAACGGTTATTGCTCTTAAGGATGGCATTCTTATTATCATACACTCAACTGTTTAGCAGTTTAAAGTAAACTGCTAAACATCATTGCAAATTGAAAAATATAGAGTGCAAATTTCAAAATAAGGAGATTCGTAATAAATAATTTTGCATTTTCCAATTTGAAATATGCATTTTGCATTGAAGTTTAGCTATTTTTAAAATGGCTAAACTGTTACATGCACTCCCGTTATTTTGGCTTAAAAGGTTTCTACCTGCTAGGAGGCTGTCGGAAAACGTCCATCTGCTGCGTTACACTCATCCTTCGTCATTGCAGCGTACTGCTTAAGTACGCCTCATTCCTCAGGATTGCCTGCAAGCAGGTGTCGGAGACAGCATGTGCCTTGCATCTAAACATTTTTCAACAGCCTCCATACAAGTGGTATTCCGACAGGCTCCTAGAGAAAAGGGAAGTTACTCACTACTCCTAATCAAAGAATTTCCATCGTTCTTCTTTATTGAGTAGCTTAATCGCACAAAACTCACCACACATGGTACAGACATCCTTATCGGCTGGCTGACTGCTGGAGCGCAGTTTGTCTGCGAGGGTTGGGTCTAGTGACAGCTTAATCTGCTGTTCCCAATCCATGGTCTTGCGGCACTTGGCCATTTTTATATCTCTTTCCATAGCGCCTTTAACCCCCTTGGTAATATCAGCGGCATGGGCAGCAATCTTAGAGGCGATAACACCTACTTTTACATCCTCTACGCTGGGAAGTCTCAAGTGCTCCGAGGGAGTGACATAACAGAGAAAATCAGCGCCTGCAGAGGCGGCAATGGAACCCCCTATGGCGGAGGTGATATGATCATATCCTGGTGCGATATCAGTTACCAGTGGCCCTAAAACATAAAAAGGAGCACCGTGACATAGTTGCTTTTGCAATTGAACGTTAGTGGCAATCTGGTGAATGGGAACGTGTCCTGGCCCTTCAATCATCACTTGCACGTCTTGTGCCCAGGCACGTTCTGCCAGCTCTCCCAAAATGATCAATTCCTGTACCTGGCCTCTGTCAGTTGCGTCAGCTAAGCAGCCTGGACGCAATCCATCTCCCAGGCTTAAGGTAATGTCGTACTCATGGGAGATTTCAAGTAGTCGGTCGTAATGTTCATAGAGTGGGTTTTCTTTTTTATTGTAGGCCATCCACTCTATAGTGAAGGCCCCTCCTCGACTGACCACATCCATTAGTCGTCCTTCTCTTTTAAGTCTTCCCGCGGACTCTCTGGTTAATCCGCAGTGGACAGTGATAAAATCAACTCCGTCTTCGGTCTGTTTCTCGATCACTTTAAAGAGTGTGTCAACCGACATGTGGACCATCGCCTGCTTGTTTTTTACAGTTTCTATCACAGCCTGGTAGATGGGCACTGTCCCAATGGGTACCGGAGATTCCTTGATGACGGCTTTCCTAATCTCATCCAAGGAGCCCCCGGTGCTTAAGTCCATCACCGTATCTGCCCCTGACTCAACAGCTACCCGAAGCTTTTTCAACTCTTCTTCTATATCCTGATGGTCTTTCGAGGTACCGATGTTGGCATTTACTTTGGTACGCAGTCCTTTCCCAATACCAATGGGGGAGATGGTTGTATGGGTTTTATTTTGAGGAATTATGATATGGCCGGCTGCCATCTCTTCCACTATACATTGAGGTTCTACCCCTTCAGAAGAGGCAACTTCCTTAATGGCTGCAGTGGCTATGCCTTTCCTTACTTGTTCAAGCTGATTCACGGTGGTCTCCTAATAATTACTTAGCAATTTTTAATACCTTATCTACTACTTCCAGAGGATTTTTACCAATGACCCTAACCATGGGTTCCTTTCCTTTGTCTCCCAGGTCGTAAATGATGTCAGGAATGATCCTTTTTTTGCTCAGCAGTTTTTCTATTCCCCAGCTTAAAGTGGCACCTTCTTTTTGTTTAATATTTTTAGGTTCATCTCTGCGGTCAAATGTGCCTAGTTTGAATTTCAATGATCGGCACTTCTTGATGATTTCCGGAGAGTAGCGTATATTCATGGCAGATCGCAGATCTTTACGGTGCATCATCACGGTAAGAATGATTTGGGCTATGTGATGGGAAGCACCTGATGTGGGATCAGCCACAGTAGCTATGGTATGATTTAATCTTATAATCCTTCCTGGAAAGGCAAGTACCTC
>JAFDAP010000354.1 GCA_019313765.1 Deltaproteobacteria bacterium
TCCCTGTGGCCGGTCGCATGTGCCCTGGGATGGATGCAGACCCGCTTTTCCAATATCCGCTTTCCCCTCCCTTTTGATATGCCGCTGCTTGGCGAAACCGCAGGCTATCCATTTGTCTTTATTCCCCTTTACATCCTTACAAGAATAATTTTCGGAAAAGTCAAAAAACTTCTCCGTACTTCATAAAGGTTGGATAAAGGCCGCCAAAATGAAATGCTTCTAATTCCCTGAAGCCGAAAATTTCTTCAACTGCTTTTCATAATACCCTCTGTTCTCTTTCGCGACTGCAATGGCTTCTTCAATAGTCTTTATGGCCTCCGGGATAAAACCGTTTACATAGTACGCCTCTGCCAATGTGTCGAGAAATACGGAAGACCGCTCTAAAAGCACTGCCTTTTTTGCAAGAATAAGGGAACGCTTTTTGTCTCTAAGTTCCTCATCAGGGGCAGTGACTAAAAGCCAGGCTAAGTTATTCAATGACTCGGGCTGGTCCGGGTCCAGCGAAATTATCCTCTCATAAGTTTCAATGGCATTTTTATATTTTTCTTTCTGATGATAGATCATTGCCAGGGCCTGGTAAAGGGCCACGTTTCCGGGCTTTTTCAGAATCTCTTGCTTCAGGGCCTTTTCAAGGAACGAATAATTCAAATGTCTTTTTAGGGGACCGAAATTCAACGAGTACCCCAGACCTCCTATACAAATCAAATAAACTAAGAAAGAGACAGCCACGAACCGGTTGTGGCGTTTTATCAAGCCAGGGTCCTTAATGGCACGCCAGAGGGTGTCAACTCTTTCTCTTATACTGAAGTGGTGCCAGCTTGGAAGGTCCCTGATCTTTCCGCTTAAAAGGGCAATCCTTTCCAATGAACTAATGGCAGGCATGGGAGTTCCCATGGTCATTGCCGAATATAGATCGGCCTGGCGTTCAAAATTGCGCATGAAAAATCCCATAATGTAACGGAAATAGACAAACAGGGTCAACAGCATGGGAACTGACAAAATCAGATAGAACAGGCTGATGGTTTTGGAGTCTGTGTCGGAAATCATATTTATAAAAAGCGGATGTGCATATATCAAATAAAGAAAGACGTCGGACAATCCAAAAGAAATGACCATGAAGCCCACAAAAAAGAGGATGTAAAAATATAGATGCCGGTATTTTGCGTGCCCCATCTCATGGGCCAACACCCCTTTTAGCTCTTCTAATGACAGGACCTCCAGAAGAGAATCGGTAACAAGGATGTAACGATACCTGGATACAATACCCATGATCCCGGCAGTCATCATTCTCCCCTCAAAAATCGGCCAGTTCAACAGATCTCGGTACTTAAAGCCTTTCTCATGGAGGAATGCCTTCAGTTCCCTCCCCTTTTCCGATGCCTTGAGCGGTGTGCATCCCCAAAAATAACGGATAAATCCCGGAAGAAAAATCATCAGGAGGGTCAAAAACATGGCAAAAAAGATAATCTGTCCCCCGGTCGTGTTCAGGAAACTGCCGGGCCAGGCCCATGGACTGAGGGCAATAAGGTCATACACCAATGATAAAACGATCCAGGGGAAGAGAATGGGAAGATTGAATTTTATATTGGACCGGACAAAAGACTCCCTTGTGATTCCCGGTTTGAATATGGCCTTGTAGGCCGGATAGGCAAAATACCAGATCGTGCTCAGATAAAACATAAACAGCGACAGGGCCAATATTCCCTGCAGAACAGAGAACCTTTGAAAACCCGGAATCAACTGTAGCCAATACTTCAGGTTAAGGAGGTAAGTGACCAGGGCAAACAGGAATATGGCTAAGACTGAAAGCCTCACAGTCAGCCTCTGGTACTGGCCGGTCACACCGCCATCATCAGTTATCCCGTTATGAAACCGTTTCTGAAGGGCGCCGAATCCCCACCGGCAATATCCTGCAAAGACCAGCCACGAAAGGAAAAGCATAATGATGGTTAAGGGAAGAGAGTTTGCAGGCGTGTTGCCGGGATAGTTTATGTTAAAAACAAGGAGGACAACAATGAAATAGATTATATTGTTGAACATCAGAATCAGTCAACTAATTGATTTGTATACTGGTTAGATTGGTAGCAGGCGTTCAGAGGTTCAGGGCTGCCCCTGAACCTTTGAACCCGTGAACAGTTAGATCGGTAATTAGTCATTTTTCAACCGCCATTCTCTTTCAAAAACTCAAGTTTTCCGTCTCCCGGGGCAAGCGCCGGATCACCCTTAATATCAATATCTATATTATAGCGAGATTCAAGCTGGGCAAGTTCCTTTCGTTTCTTATTCTGGAGATACGTTGCCACGTCAAAGGGGAGAACACCTTGAACACGTGTAACCCCTTTTCTTGATGCTCCCATCCAGATCCTGCGAAGGTGTGATACAGAGGCCGATTCCACGGACAGGACAAGGCCCCGGCCCCGGCAGTGATGACATGGCTGGTAAGACCTGGACTCTATGGAGGGTCTCAACCGCTGTCGTGAGAGCTCAAGAAGGCCAAATTTGGATATATTGGAAATGTTTATCTTGGCCCGGTCCTCTTTTGCTCCCTCGCGCACCTGCTTCTCCACTTCCCTGATATGTTTTCTGTCTTTCATATCGATAAAGTCAATCACCACAAGCCCGCCCATATCTCTTAAGCGAAGTTGGCGTGCGATTTCTGATGCAGCCTCGATATTTGTATTAAAGGCCGTGCTTTCAATACCTTTTCCGGTCTTGCCGCGTCCTGAGTTTACATCAATGGCTATCAGGGCCTCGGTCGGGTCTATGACAATGGAACCGCCCGACTTGAGGGGCACCCTGTTGCTGTAAATCGTTTCAATCTGTTTCTCGATCTCGTATTGGGCAAAAATGGGACGCTTTTCCTTATGTAGTTTGACCAGCCTCTGATGCCTGGGAGAAATGATTTTCATATAGTCTTTTACTTTAGATAGGGTCTCCTTGTCATCCACCAGGACCTCGTTGATCTCGCTTGTAAAATAGTCCCGAAGGGTCCTAAGGCAAACGTCCTGTTCCTTGTGAATAAGAGATAGGGGGGCGGCCTTTTTCACCTCTTTCTTGATATTTTTCCACATCCTCAAAAG
>JAFDAP010000355.1 GCA_019313765.1 Deltaproteobacteria bacterium
TAAATGCTCAACAGTTGCAGATTCAAGATTCCTCGGCTATCGCCTCGGAATGACATTGCGACTCATCCTCCGGGGAAAAAGGGATTTTAGGGAGAGGAAACACCTATGGATTTTGACCTTACCGAAGAACACCAGATGATTCGGGACATGTCGTGGGACTTTGCTAAGGAAGTGATCGCCCCCCGTTCCGAAGAAATGGAAAAGACCGGAGAGTATCCGTACGACATCATTGATCAGATGGCCGAATTAGGGATGATGGGCATCCCCTTTCCGGAGGAGTACGGCGGCAGCGAAGGCGACTGGGTAGGAATGCATGTCTGTATCGAGGAGATATCCAGGGGCGATATTACCCTGGGCGCGCTTTTGGATGTGACGACCAGTGTCGCGGCCCAGGAGCTCTATGTATTCGGAACAGAGGAGCAAAAGAAAAAATGGCTGAAGCCCATGGCAGAAGGAAAGGAGATCGGCTCCTTCGGCCTGACAGAACCTGATGCAGGCTCGGATGCCGGATCACTGAGAACAACCGCCGTGCTTAAAGGGGACGAGTGGGTACTCGATGGCACCAAGCAGTTTATTACCAACATCGGGCTCAGGAATGCCTCTGTTCTCTTAGCAGCCGCCGTGACCGAGAAAAAAAAGGGGGGCAAAAACACTATCTCCACCTTTATCGTGCCAACGGACGCCCCGGGCTTTCAATTAGGAACACGGTATGATAAAATGGCTTGGCACGCCTCGGCCACCCACGAAGTCATATTGGAGGACTGCCGAATTCCGAAGGACAACATGTTGGGAGATCCGAGCCGTGGGTTTGCCCAGCACTTAGCCGTGCTTGAAACCGGGCGCATAAGTATTGCGGCTATGGCCGTGGGCGGGGCCCAGGCCTGCCTGGATGAAGCCTTGCGCTATTCCGGGGAACGGACCCAGTTCAGGAAACCGCTTTTCGGTTTTCAGACCATCCAGTTCAAGTTGGCGGACATGGCGGTGGCCATTGAGTTGGCCAGAAACCAGTATCTCAAGGCGGCCTGGCTCAAGGACCAGGGTCGAAAGCATACATTTGAGTCCGCCGCGGCAAAGCTTTTTGCTTCGGAGATGTTTGAAAGGGTGGCAAGCGATGCCCTCCATATTCATGGAGGATACGGATATATGAATGAATATCCCGTGTCCCGTCTTTACAAGAGCGCCAAGCTTCTCCAGATCGTTGAAGGCACATCAGAGGTCCAGAGGATGGTTATAGGCAGGCATCTGGTGCCGTAATTTTAACCCGGAAAACCCGGTCCTCCTGGCCGGGTCGGAGTCAGCGGACTTTGGCTTGATGATTTCAGAGGACTCTATGTTATACGGCATACGGTTGCGGTTGCGACGCTCGTATCGGTATTCGTAATGCGGTTTTCGGTAAAAAACCGCAACCGACCGACGAAAGACGAAACGAGCCGCGCAACCAAATAACGAAAACCAATTAAGGAGGATACCATGAGACAAGTTGCCATTTTAGGTGTGGCCATGACCAAATTCGGTGTTTCCGAAAAGACGAACCTGGAGATGTTTGCCGAGGCAGGTCTTGAGGCCATTGCCCAATCCAACCTTGAGCCGAAAGACATGGAGGCCCTTTATTTCGGAAACTGCTTAGGTGACTTTGAAGAAGGTCAAATGCACATGGCCCCATTTGCCCATGCGGAATTGGGATTGCCCATATCTGCGCCTGCCACCAGATTTGAATCGGCGTGTGCCACGGCTACCGTGGCTATCCGTCATGCGGCCCTTTTAGTGGGAGCAGGTATCTATGACGTCGTCATAGCAGGAGGCACGGAGCGGGCCTGCGCCATGGGCACCCCATTGGCCACAAAGACCTTTGCCATGGGTCACCATGCGCAATATGAATCAAGGCCGGGATTGACTTTTCCGGGTGTATTTGCCATGGCAGCCCACATGTATTCCGACAAGTATGGTATTCCTTTAAAGGAATTGAAGCCTAACATGGCCGAGGTAGCGGTCAAGAACCACTACCATGGCTCTATGAATCCCAAGGCCCATTTTCAAAAGGAAATAGACGTAAATACCGTATTGGACGGTATGATGGTGGCGGACCCGCTACAGCTTTTTGACTGTTGTCCCTTTTCGGACGGCGCTTCGGCCGTGGTGGTGGCAGAAGCCGGAAAGGCCAAGGATTTTTCGAAAAAGCCCGTTTATATTGCAGGAATGGGACAGGCATCGTGCGGGCCTCTTTATCTGCAGAAGGACATCACACGGGTCAGGTCGAGGGAGGAGTCGGTTGCCCAGGCATACAGGGAGTCGGGACTGGGTCCCGATGATATCGACGTGGTGGAACTGCATGACTGTTTTACCATTGCAGAGATCTTAGCCCTGGAAAGTTTCGGGTTTTATGAATTCGGAAAGGCATATGATGCTGCTACCAAGAGAGAGACATACCTGGGGGGTAAGGTGGTGGTCAATCCATCGGGTGGTCTCAAGGCCAAGGGGCACCCAATAGGCGCTACCGGGGCCGCACAGGTAACGGAAATTGTGGAACAGCTCAGGGAAGAAAGCGGGCCGCGACAGGTGGAAGGCGCCAGGATCGGTCTGGTCGATACCTTAGGTGGAGACTTCGGAACAATATGCAATATCATCCTGAGGAGTTAAAAAATGGACTATAAGCTTACTTATGATCAATACCAGCAGGGCCTGGAACAGGGAAAGCTTCTGGGCCTCAAGTGTAACGGGTGTGATGCTGTGACCTTTCCGCCCAAGTCCCTGTGCCGGGAATGCAACGGGTCCGATCTGAACATAACCGAGATAAAGGGACACGGGACCCTGCGCACCTTTACGGTCATTCGTGTGGCGCCGGAGGGCTTCACCCCTCCCTATGTGGTTGCCATGGCGGAAATAGATGAAGGTGCCTGGGTCATGGGAAACCTGGTTGATATCAGCCCTGATGACGCGGACATGGATCTGATCGGCAAAAAGGTAAAATTGGGGAGCCAGATCGTAAAGGGTGACGCCTATTCAGGGGGTGATTCCCGCGTGGTCACCTTTTCATTGGCAGAGGAATAAGGGGACGTCAAGAGGGGCTGCACATAAACC
>JAFDAP010000356.1 GCA_019313765.1 Deltaproteobacteria bacterium
CCCTATGTCAGACGGGTGATCCACCGCTTCCTTGACTGTGGCATTCTCCACAACGGATTTGCACGTGTCAGGTGTGGCGATTGCGGCCACGAATATTTGCTGGCATTTTCTTGTAAACGCAGGCACTTCTGTCCGTCATGCCATCAGAAGCGGGTCGTGGAGTTTGGCGAGTGGCTTTGCGAAGAAGTCCTCAAGGCCGTTCCCCATCGACATTTCGTCTTTAGCATACCCAAAATCCTCCGCCGATATTTCCTCTATGACCGAAAGCTCCTTTCCGATCTAAGTCGTTGCGGATGGGAATCATTGAAGGTCTTTTTTCAGGAAACCGTACCCGAAGAGGATGCTGTCGCTGGTACCGTTATTGCCATACAGTCGTTTGGTGATTTTTTAGGGTTCAACCCTCATCTCCACATTCTCTGTTCAGACGGCTGTTTTTATGGAGAAGGCATGTTTCGGGTAGCACCTCGTTTTGAGATAAAGCAATTGGAGGAGATTTTCCGGCACAATGTCTTCAAAATGCTCATCTCAAAGAAAAAGATCACGGAAGACCTCGTTGATATGCTCATGAAATGGCGACATTCCGGGTTCAATGTATTCTGTGGGCCCAGGATACAGCCCGGAGAGGAAAAGGCCATGGAAAATCTGGCCCGATACATAATCCGTGCCTCATTCTCCCAGGAAAGAATGACCTACATCCCGGAAGAATCCAAGGTTGTTTATCAATCAAAGGACGGCAAAGAGGAGAAGATATTCGATGCATTAGAGTGGATTGCCGCCATGTGTTCCCATGTCCCAAACAAAGGCGAACAAATGGTGCGCTACTATGGCTTCTACAGCAACGTGGCGCGGGGCAAGCGGAAAAAAAGGGACAGCGATGAACTGATACCCTCGATTCTGGAACCGGATGGCTCATCCAAAGAGTACAGAAAAAACTGGGCGCGTTTGATACAAAAAATATATGAAACTGACCCCCTTTGCTGTCCCAGATGTTCTGGAAAGATGAAAGTAATCAGCGTGATAGAGGACGAGGACATCATTAAGAAGATCCTCAAGCATCTGGGATTATGGGATAATAAGGCTAGGCCGCCGCCCAAAGCGAATGCTCAGATAGAGGCTAAAAAATACCATATCGACTACAAGGATTCCCAAGTCCCCGTGTCCGATAAGTGGTTATATGTGGACCCACAATATCCGGAGTCCTTCACTGCCTGATTTTTGAAAGATCAGTGGGGTTCAAGGGATAGCTCTACTCAGATTTCCTCGATTTTCCCTTCTCATAGCATGATCAAGACCTGATTTACTGTCATGCATTCACAACCTTTTCAACCCCGCCGCAAGCGGGACTCTCAATTTCAGGCAGCGAGTTGTAGCCACTGGCTGACTGGGGTCGAACCAAGCTATCTATCTTATATCTAAGGTATTTCGTCCTAGAAATGGGTGTTTTTATGGCTTAGAATGCCGTTTTTGGGGCCGAAAACGGCCTTGTAAGAAGCTGCCGGCTCCCGACGCATACAGGTGCACCCTGTTCTGTTAAACATCGCCCCTTCGCTTTAATGCCAATTACGATGCAAGCGCTTTTACTTCGATTTTTTCCGCCCCTTGCATTGCCTGCCAAAGATCATACTGTGCCTGTTGGATCAACCAGCTTTCGGCGCTCCCGCCAAAAGCCTTAGAAAGTCGAATTGCCATCTGCGGCGAGATCCCAAAACGGCCATTAAGGAGGGCCGAAAGCGTTTTCCTCGATACTCCAAGCGCATGGGCGGCTTGGGTAACGTTTAATCTCAAAGGCGCTATACAAAACTCCCGAATTACTTCACCGGGATGTGGAGGATTGTGCATAACCATATGTCTTACTCCTTAATGATAATCGAGGTAATTTACATCAACGGCGTTGTTGGCCTCAAACCGAAAAAGCACTCGCCAATTTCCTGAAACGGATACCGCCCAAAACCCTTTATACTTGCCCTTCAACGGATGAAGATCAAGTCCTGGCAACTCCATGTCCTGAGGTGCTTGAATAGCGTCAAGTCTGGCTAATATCAACCTTAATCGGCGAGCATGTTCCGGACGTACTCCCTGATGGCTCCCTGTATCGTATAGCTTTTTGAGACCCTTATGCCTGAAGTTCTTAATCACGCCTATAGCGTAACCCGCCTATGGACAGGTGTCAAGCATTAATTCATGGCAGGCTACAATTGGGCGCTTCACCATTTCACTGGAACATATCACATCGCATCCACCACTTGCCCATGCTCCTGATCCGGTGGAAAGGCTTGCCACTGGGAATCTGGGGGTCCATAAGGAAATCATGGGAAAATTTTTGTTCTTTTCGGGTAACAGCGCCAGTCTGCGTGCACAGGCAGGCCGACCTAAAAAGTGGGCATCATCCCCCAAAACGGAAGGCTCTTATTGCATACAGGAGAATCTTGAGACAACCCTTAACCCTGTTTCAGGTCATGAAAGGCGGCTATTTTAAAGCCGTTCTCCTCAAAATGCCGGTCAAATGTAAATGCTTCCTTTATTTCTCTGGCCTCCATGATTTCAAAACTTACACAATCCACGAGACTCAGACCTCGGCTATCCTGAGCAAGGAGGCGCGGCATGGCCCGGCCATGCCACTCGGCATCAATCCAGACAACCTCCAGAAGGGGCAGGATCTTTGCATTGAAGTCGTGAACAGGCGCCAGGCCCATACGGCGCTGTAAAAGGGCAACCGTTTCAACGAGCACAAAGGAACTGGTGACAAGCTGTACCCCGTGCCTGGCAAAGTATGCGAAGTTTTCTTTTGCCCGGAGGTGCATCAGGTCATCTCGGACTAAGAGTGCAAAAAGCGCTGACGTATCGGCAAAAACGATCATGACTTATACGCCTCCTCAAGATAGCGGTCATGTTCCACTGAGATGTCCCCGACTCCTGCCTCGAATTTACCCACTATGGCGGATGCCTGGCGGTAAAGGGCAAAGCGGTCCGGCTTTCTGCTGATAAGAAACTGATCCACTGCCCTGCGAATCAGGGCTGCAATAGACTCCCTGCTGGCGCTGGAGATCTCTCTGAGTAAACGGGCCTGTTCTTCA
>JAFDAP010000357.1 GCA_019313765.1 Deltaproteobacteria bacterium
TCCCAAATATCAAACAAATTCCAATGACCAAAATTCGAAAATCCAAACAATGTCTTGTCCTGGAAGGTTTTGGTCATTGAATATTGGAATTTGAGATTTGTTTGTAATTTGGTGTTTGGAATTTGTACTTTTAGCCTGGATTGGTGGGCATTGCCCACCGTTAACACGCAACCCGCAACCCGGTTTCACGCCCATGTCACCAGGCCCATTGCAAAACGGTTCTCAAGTCTTTTGTGGCTGGGCATGACGCGCACGGTGTAGCCAAAGCGGCCTGTTTTGACAGAGGGAATCTGCCCGCGGTATGTATAAAACCCGCCATCCGAATCCTCCACATCCAAGGCTGCCGTTTCCCTGTCTGCGAATTCCCCTTTTTGATCTATGCGCCCATAATATGCCTCGACTATGACATCCTCCGGCAGCAGGGAACCGAGCCTGACCTTAGCTATTACCTCAAGCTCCTGGCCTACGCGCCTTTCAAGACCGTTACCGGAAACAACCTCCTCTATGGAGACTTCGTGCCAGGCGGTCATCAGCTTTTGCCGCCATGCTGCAAGTTGTTTTGAGCCTGCAAAGTCGCCGTTGCATAAGCTGTTGAAGCGCCTTGAACAGGGCAGGTAGTACCGGGTCACGTAATCCTGCACCATGCGGTGCGAATTGAAAATCGGGACCAGGTGTTTGAGTCCGTCCCTCATCTTTTCTACCCAGCCCCGTGGAATACCGTCGCTACCCCGCTGGTAAAAAAGCGGCACGGCTTCCTTTTCCAGGATGTTGTAGAGATCTCGACTTTCGATATCATCCTGGGCCCCATGGTCCTTATAGACCTCCCCGTGACCTAAGGCCCAGCCGAAATCACGATGATAACCCTCGTCCCACCACCCGTCTAATGTACTGAGATTCAGAGATCCATTTGCCAAAGCCTTCATGCCGCTTGTCCCGCATGCTTCAAGTGGCCGGCGGGGGGTGTTGAGCCAGATATCGGTCCCGGAAACCATATACCGGGCCACATAAAGATTATAGCCTTCCAAGAAGACAATGCGCCGGCGGAAGCGTTCCTCACGGGCCAGGTGAATGATTGCCTTTATGAACTCCTTGCCCTCTTTGTCCTGGGGATGGGCCTTTCCGGCGATGATGATTTGTACAGGGAATTCGGGGTTGTTTATTATCCTGTCCAGGCGGTCCGTGTCCCTGAAGATGAGGGTCGCCCTCTTGTAGGTGGCAAAGCGCCGGGCAAATCCGATGGTCAGCGCCTCCGGGGTCAGTACTTCGCGCGCAGCCTGGATCTCGGCCGTAGATGCGCCCCGGTTCTTGAGCTGCTCGGCTAAGCGGCGGCGGGTAAAGCCCACCAGGCGTTCCCTGCATCGTTCGTGGGTGCGCCACAATTCAGTATCAGGGATTTTTTCCACCTGCTCCCAGAGTCTTTCACTGTCCGGATCTTCAGGCCATTTCGGACCCAGATATCGGTCTAACAACCTCGCCATGTCTTCGGAGATCCAGGTGGGCACATGAATTCCGTTGGTAATATAGTCGATAGGTATGTCCTCAACCGGGTGATGGGACCAGACCTTTTGCCACATTCCCCTTGAAACCCGGCCATGGAGCCGGCTGACCCCGTTGGTATGGGCGGAGAGTCTCAGCGCCAACGTGGTCATACCAAATGGTTCATCCTCGTTCCGGGGATCAAGGCGGCCATAACCCAGCAATACCTTGAAGTTTATGCCCAGTTCCTTTGTGTATTGCTCGAGGTAATCGCGAATCAGCATAGGGTCAAAGACATCATTTCCGGCCGGGACCGGTGTATGGGTCGTGAAGGCCGTGCTTGCAAGGACCACCTCCCGGGCTTCATCGAATGACAGGCCCCGTTCCTTTCTAAGTATGTTGATTCGCTCTAATGCTGAAAACGCTGAATGACCTTCGTTCATGTGGATCACCGTTGGCTCTATCCCCAGGGCCTTCAGGGCACGCACACCACCAATCCCTAAAACGATTTCCTGCCTAAGCCGCATTTCCCTGTCCCCTCCGTAAAGCTGACCCGTGGTGGCGCGGAACTCTGGCGGGTTGTCCGGGACATTAGTATCAAGCATATACAGGGGAACCCTTCCCACGTTGATTCGCCAGATAAGGACCTTTACCGGCTGATCCTTAAAGTCCACTGAAACGCTCAGAGGCCTTCCCTCATTATCCCGGACCAGTTGGACAGGCATATTGTCGAAGTCGTTGACCGGGTATGTTTCCATCTGCCAGCCGTCGGAGGTCAGGTATTGTTTGAAATAGCCTTCCTGGTACAAAAGGCCCACACCAACAAGAGGTACGTTCAGGTCACTGGCGGATTTGAGATGATCACCGGACAGGACACCCAGGCCTCCGGAGTAAATCGGCAGGCACTCGGCCAAACCGAACTCGGCCGAAAAATAGGCCACCTGAAACGGCACTTCGGCACAATACTCCTCTGCCTGGATACGGGGTTGAGACAGGTAACGGTCAAAGTCCTGGCCCAACCTCTCTAACTGGGCAACAAAGCCCTGGTCACGAGATAGTTCGTCCAACCGGTCCTGGCTGATAAGGCCCAACATCAACACCGGGTCATGTCCGCATTCCACCCACAGTCCCGGGTCAAGGCGCTGGAACATGTCCCATATTTCGTCTTTCCAGCTAAAGCACAGGTTATAAGCCAGTTTCCTCAGAATCTCCAACTGTGAAGGGAGGTTTGGGACAACATTGTATTTGATTTTTGCTTTCATGAATTTTCCTCATACAAAATCTTCGCGCTTCACAACGGTAATCCCCCGGCGCGTGACAGTAAAGCGATCTTTGTCCTGTCTGGGGTGATACCCTATTTCAGTATGGGGGGGAATCTGTACGCCTTTACCTATAATGGCCTTCTTGATCCGGGCGTGGCGCCCTACAACAACATTTTCCAGGATGACGGATTCATCCACAGAGGCCCAACTCTGAACAAAGACATTATATGACAGCACACTGTTGCGTACAATCCCCCCGCTGATGATCGAGCCGTGGGCCACTAAGGAATCCAGGGCCCGGCCGACCCGGGGCTTTGGGCCG
>JAFDAP010000358.1 GCA_019313765.1 Deltaproteobacteria bacterium
TTTACAAGATCAAGGAAATCAAGGGATTAGGCGGAGACGTACTGTAGTACGTCGCACAACGAATCCCGCCGATTGACGCTGAGATTGTGAAAAAGGGCCATTTGTGGATGGACACTATTTAGGGATTAGCGTTTGGTAAGCCTCCTGAATTTCCTTGAAGCGCCTTTCAGCTAATTCTCTGAATTCCTCTCCAAGATGGAGAACCTTATCCGGATGGTACTGGTTGGCAAGCTGTCTGTATGCCTGTTTTATCTGTTCAGAGGTCGCATCTCTTCCTACGCCCAACACGGAGTAAGGGTCATCATATCCTGTACCGGTGTTCTTTTCTTCGTAGGAACTCTCCGCACTCTGTCCGGCGGATGATTGCCGCCCCTTTTCGTAATAGCCCTGGTATTTGAACCTTTTCCTTCCGAAGAAATACCACCAGAGAAGGCCCAGCACGGTCACGTCGTCAATCCATCCCAATCCTATGAAGAAATCGGGAAAAAGATCGTATGGACAGAAGACATAAGATAACCCCAACAGGGCTAAAAGAAATCTCATTGTTGCGTGTTCACCGTTTCTCAGTTTTTCTTTTCTTTAGCTTCTTTGATGAGTTCTTCCCCGAATTTTTTAAGAAAGGTGTCCAGGTCTTCTTTCCAATCCGGCATAACGCTGATCCCCTGTTTTTTTAACAGCCTGTTTTCCAAAAGGCAATTGCCGGGCCGCTTTGCAGCACCATGGAAATCTTTCATGCTGCAAGGTTCAACCCTGGCCTTCAACCCAAGTTTTTTGATGATGAATTCCGCACATTCAAATCGACTGCAATAACCTTCTGATGTCGCGTGATATGTCCCTTTTCCATCATGACGCAAGAGTTCTTTGGTCTGCAATGCAAGCCTATGTGCCCAGGTAGGCGAACCGAACTGATCATCCGCGACTTTCAGGACTTTCGGTTTTTTCTTGGCGGCCTGTTTCACAATGGACTTGATGAAGTTGTTCCCATGAATACCATACAGCCACGCAGTACGTATGATAATATAATTCGGGGCATTTTCCCGAACGGCTTTTTCGCTTTCCATTTTGCTCTTCCCATAGGCCGACAGGGGGTTTGGTGCATCATCCTCAAAATACGGTTGCGGGAGCGGTTTTTGCCCGTCAAACACGTAGTCGCTGGAAACATGAACAAATTTGCACTCAAATCTTGCAGAGCACTGGGCCAGGTTCCTGGGTCCTTCGACATTTATTTTCCTGACTTTGAAATCTTCGGTTTCACAGGCGTCCACATCTGTAAATCCTGCACAATTAAGAACAACATCGGGTAAAACCTCCTGGAGGTTTTCAATAACACCGTCCCAACTGATAATGTCCAACTCCTTTTTATCGGGAGTTATAATCTCGTGATCCTGACCGAGTGCGTCTTTACATTCGCTTCCCAACATGCCTGTGCTGCCCAAAACCAGTATCTTCATCTTCAACGGCTCCCCATAAGTTATTCAATCGCTTCGCGATTCTATAATCAAGGTGTTTCTTGCCAAAGTTGCCTATATTATTACCACAGAAAGGGAAAAAGTCTACTAAATCTTTATGTTAGCCTTCAAATTCTCACATAATGTTCTCTGAAGCTATTGGTTTCCCTCTTGCCTAAACCTCGTGTTTCATGTAGGTTTAAAATATGACATTTATTTTAATTTTCAAGGTCAGATACTCAAGGCGTGATTTCAAGGGGAATAGGGCCTTTTTTTCATTCATGCTCGTCTTTTTCCTGTTATTGGCATTGAAGCCTGCTGTCTGGGGTCTTGAGGGCGAGGAAAATTCAGATTTTCAGGTAGCGCAGGTCAATAAAACGATCATAAGAGGTATACATCTCCTGTACGACGAGCAGTTTGACGAGGCCGAAAACCTCTTTCTAATAGTCATTAACGAATCCCCCCAAAAACCTGACGGCTATTTTTATATGGCAATGGTAAGCTGGTCTCGTTTAGCTTCAGGTTTCTGGTCACCTGAGACCGTAGGAGAATTCAGAGAGCGCATTGACCGCACAATCCACGTAGCCAGAAACCGGATTGAAGGCACTAATAAGCCTGACAGCTATGATTATTTTTTCTTAGGAGGGGCTTTGGGCTTTAAGGGCCGCTTTGAACTCATGAGGGGCAAATGGCTCACTTCTTTTTTTTTAGCTAAAGATGCAATCAAAGCCCTCAGGACCTGCCTGGAGATGGACCCTGACAACAAAGATGTTATGTTAGGTCTCGGCACTTTTGATTATTATACGGCCCATCTCTCAGGGGTCCTGAAATTCCTGACCTACCTCCTCCTCCACAAGGGAAACAAGGAGGAAGGTCTGCGAAAACTGCATCTTGCTGCGCAAAAGGCGACTTACTCGGCAACTGAAGCAAAAAGCATGCTTCTGCACATCTATCTTTTTCTTGAAGAGGACTTCTCAAAGGCCCTGGATCTGGCTGAAGGCCTCTCAAAAAGATATGACATGAACCCGCGATATCATACCATTAAGGGTGTATGCTACATAAGACTTGGAAGGGTCATTCGATACAGGGATATCGTCTATGGTCTGAGGCAAAGGGCTTTACAGGCATCTTCCCTGAATGCGGCCTCCCAATGGCGCAGGCGTGCGCATTACTTAGAGACGGTTTACGATCTCTATCATGGACGATATCCTGAGGCCAGGTCCAAACTGCAGGAGATCCTTCGCCGGGCCGACACTGAAAACGATCCAGCAATGATCGCGTTTCCTCTTGTAAAAATGGGCATGAGTTATGACCTGGAGGGTGACAGGGAAGAAGCGGAAAAGTATTATCGCCGGGTAATGGACATGGAAAACGGATCAGGAGCACAGTTTCTGGCAAAAAAACTGTTGGCGGCCCCTCCGGAAGAAAAAGATCCTTTTTTGGGGTATTGAGTAAAGATCCGGGTCTGGAGGGCCCGGCTTTGGGTTTGCCCCATAGGGGATTTGCATTGTTGGAGTTTTATTGCCTTATTGAAATTCCAAATATCAAATCCCAAATATCAAACAAATTCCAATGACCAAAATTCGAAAATCCAAACAATGTCTTGTCC
>JAFDAP010000359.1 GCA_019313765.1 Deltaproteobacteria bacterium
AAGCCTGAGGACCGTCTACGGTAGCCCTACTGTGACTGGTGGCAACGCCCCTGGACTGGATGCCGGGGCTTCGGCACTCCTTCTCATGAGAAGGGAAAAGGCCAAGGAACTGGGGGTCCCCCCTCTAGCCAGGATAGTGTCCATTGCGAGCGTAGCCCTGGAGCCCCGTTACATTGCCGCCGCACCGGCTCCGGCCATCAGAAAGGCACTGGGAAGGGCGCATCTCACCCTTGATGACATGGACAGGATTGAAATCAATGAGGCATTTGCAGCCATGCCCCTCGTTGCCACCAAAATCCTGGCTGATGGGAATCCTGAAAAAATTCGTGATCTTCGAGAAAAGACCAACGTGAACGGCGGGGCCGTTGCCATAGGTCATCCTGTGGGGGCAAGCGGCGGGCGGATACTGACCACACTGATTTACGAACTCAGACGCATCGGGGGGCGGTACGGCGTCTGTGCCATTTGCGGGGGACTTGCCCAGGGTGATGCGGCGGTTGTTGAGGCGGAATAGTCGCAAACGTTTTCGGGTGATGTTTTCGGGAAGTACCAGTCCGCGATAAATACGGTAAGCTGCTCTTCGCCAATTGATCCGACTAAAAAATTTTAGATGAATAATGCCCATATCCATAAATTATTTATAGAATTCTCTCGCCCGTTCCGGTTTGTAGAGCAAGACGGCAGAAAACAAAAATAGTGTGTGGAAGAAAGAGGGCGGATGGGTTTACTCCAAGCTATCCAACCAGCTTGTTGCTGCCCAGTAACCTTCATGCACTGCATCTTTAATCCGTCGAGGTTTTCGATTATCCCCGATGACACAATATGGAACTCCTAACTTAGCCACCTTTTCAACTAAATCATCATTTGCCTCAAAACCAACCGCAAAGATTACGCATCCGGCCGGCAAGCTAATCTCCCCGCCAGGTGTCCGGACAACGACCTCTCCCTTCTTGATTTCCAGGACCTCAGATGAGGTATAAATTGTTACGCCTCCTTTCTTCAATCTTTCCATAAGCACCCATCGTCCACTCACTCCCATATCAACAAAGGCTTTTTCCTGGATTTCCACCAATGAAACTTCCAGTCCATTGGAGGACAAAAAGTCAGCGGTCTCTCCCCCAACTAAACCTGCTCCCACAATGATAGCCGGATCTTGCGCCTCTGCCCTTCCTGAGAGAATTTCACTGCTTGAATAACAAGGGATATTTTCCATCCCCTGAATATCAATTGTCCTTTCCTGTGCCCCTGCTGCAATTATAATTCCATCAAATTCATCTGCAACATTACTGAAAAAATCATTGTGCCGAACCGTGACATCCAGTCTTCGCATTTCATAATCGTGAAATTTGACCAAATTCATCATTTCTTCTTTATAAGGCGGGACCGAAGCAATGTTAAGTTTTCCTCCCAAATTATCTTCTTTCTCTTGAAGCACTACCTGGTGTCCTCGAATTGTCAGAACACGGGCGGCTTCCATGCCGGCAGGGCCTCCACCGATAACCAATATCCTTCTGGATTTTTCTGAAGGGAGGATATCATCTTTACCCAAAGCCGCGTTAACAGAACATTCGACCTCAGTGCGGGCAAATGCCCGGTCAAAGCAGTGGCAGCAACAAATGCAATGCCGGATCGATTCATCATCGCCCATCTGTGCCTTTCGAGGCCAGTCAGGGTCAGCAATCAAGGCCCTGCCTAAAGTTACCATATCCAATTGGCCTTCCGCTATCACTCTTCGAGCGAGTTCCGGTGAAGTGATTCTTACCGCACAGGAAACCGGGATGTTGATTTCCTGTTTTATCTTAGTTGCATAGGGAATAAAGTAGCCCTGAGGAACAGATGGACCTATCTGTGGTACCGGCGCGTCATGCCACCCAGCGGTAACATTAAGAAGATGCACACCCCATTCAGCCAACCTGCGGGCCATTTTTCTTTGCTCGTCGGCATCCATTCCTCCTGGAACATTATCTTTGGATGAAAGCCGGAAGATAAGGGGATAATCACCTCCCACCTTCGTCTTAATAGCCTCAATTAATTCCTTGACAAAAGTCAGCCTTCCCTCAAAATCACCACCAAAACGGTCTTTACGGTGATTGGTAACCGGGGAAAGAAATTGACTGATAAGATACCCAGTAGCGCCCAATAGTTCAATCGCCTCAAATCCCGCCTTCTGCGCACGGTAAGCTGCATCAGCAAAGGATTCAATAGTTGCTTCTACCTCTCCAGTAGTCAATTCCCGTGGAGTTTCTCTGGTATACCTTGAGGGAATGGCCGAGGGCGCCACCGGGTCCATCCCCATTATTTCCCTCAGGGAATAACGACCGGCATGATTCAGTTGAAGCGCCGGAACCGCGCCTCCATCCTTCACTACCCGAGTTATGGTCTCCAACGCCGGCAGCCAACCGTCATGATCAATCCCTATTTGAAACTCATCCTGTCGTCCCGCGGGGTGGACATGGCAGGCTCCCACTATAATCAATCCGACCCCTCCCTTGGCCCTTCGACGGTAAAAGCATATCCACTCTTCCCCAATCCGGACGCCTCGTATGGGAAAATTGAGGAGAAGGGCAGGCATTATAATCCTGTTTTTAAGTTCAAGCCCTCCAATCGTTATGGGCGAAAATAGGTCAGTCTTCTCATTATTATTACGGCTCATGATATTACTCATTGTCCTTTCATGGCTATATCAAATAATTTCGTCAACAAATCGAATTTGTTATGAAATATTCCCATCCATCTCTTTCAATAAATCTTGTTCATCATCATAACTCCATTTAAGGCGTTTTCTAAAATATGGGATAAATCTCACAAAACATTTTTCCAGATGGGCATGCATTCCTCCTTGATGACCTCCATCAGAACTTCTTCAATTAGCGGCAGATTTTCTTTTGGCAAGAACCAAACAGCCCTACCTTCCATTGACTTCCGAATAATATAAGATAAGGCGAAAAAAGATAAATCGCCTTGGCAAGGATGGCTCCTGTGGAATACATATCCATTTCGAGATGTTCATCCCGTATTTGCATAGCATAATCTTCCTCTATAGCGATATT
>JAFDAP010000360.1 GCA_019313765.1 Deltaproteobacteria bacterium
ACCGGGGTTCAGGCCGATTCTTTCTTATAAGGATGGGAAGGATTTCCTTATTATCCATGAGCGCCGCTTGAATGATGATGATAAGACACATCGCCTGACAGGTAATTCCCGGGCTATTTACCTTTTCTGTGAGACCCAGCGACCCATGGCCGAGATGCTTGCCCGGTTCCCCCGGTTCGGTGAAGACCAGATTCAGGCCTTCCTCGGCATGATGGTGGACAAACGGTTGATGTTCAATGAGGGAGATCGTCACCTCAGTCTGGCGGTTCCTGCTTGAACGCTATCGTAAAAAAGGAAGCAATAAAACTGGGGGCATGTCTCATGGATATACAAATTCTTAGCGCAGAATCTTTGGGCGTAAGAGGCCTATGCTGTTATGTGAAGACCGGACAAAGAGATATTCTCATAGATCCAGGCATGGCCCCTTGCATTTTTACTGTGCCGTTCCTCACGGAGACCCTTATGTGACGGATGAATCGGTTATGATGACCCAAGTTGAAGAAGACAGACGATTTCTTCATGCGCCGGATATCCAGCTTCTCCACGATCAGACCGTCTCCCAGATACTTGAATGGCAACCGGACATACTCCTCGCCGGAGGTCCCGCTCTGTACTTATCCCGGCTGAGTGAGGAACAAATCAACTAGGCTTGGCGAAATGCCTTGAGGCTGGCCCGGAAGATTGACCTCTTCATACTCGATCATCACCTTTTGAGATGCACTCAAGGGGATCACCTGGCTCGATCAGTTGTCAACTGCGGCTGGAAAGCGGGTCTTATGCGCAGCGGATTTCATGTGCAAGAGCAGAACGCTAATGGAGGCGGAACGAGAAAATCTCTACCGGAGTCTTCCCGTGCCTGAGGATTGGCATGAGGATTATGCAAAGGGTAAAGCGACCACTGAGAATTATCGGTAATGCTCCCTTTTGTATCTTCTCAATAAGTCCCAACTAAAATGGCTTTACTCGAATTTTTTGAGAAGTTACCGCATTTTGCAATAAAAGAGTAATAAATCTCATCAATGCAAGACCATGATTGATGTCTGCCATTTCAAAGCCATCCCGCGTCTCCGGGGAATATGAAATTGAATACGTACCTGGAGACCCGGGCGGATATTTGGAGCCTCGTTATGATTCAACAGGTTCCGTCTTAAGTTCTTCGATGCGTTTGTTTATGGCATCAAGTTCACTCTTCATGGCATTGGCTTCGCCTTTTAGCATATTGACCTCGTCTTCGGGGTTCATGGTGTAAAGACTACCGTAAGGGGCATTATAGGCTGGCCCAGACCATCCTCCAGCAGGAGCATAAGCTCCACGCCGGCCAGGGCCTCTCCCGTATCCTCGGCCCCAGCCAAAATCAGGTCCAAAGCCTCCTCTGAAGCCACGACCAAATCCACGTCCATAACCGCCACCCCTGGGGCCAAAATATCCGGGTCCCCCTACCATTGCCGGACCATAGGCACTCTGGGAAGGATTGCAGTAACCTCGACCTCCTCCTGTCATTGAACCCATTCCCGCAGGTCCTGTTCCATCTAATCCTGGCATAATAAATACCTCCTCTTAAAAATTTTTTCTTATCGCGTATGAGATCATTTCCACATTGTCCTTTGAACAATCTCTCATAACACTACCGGCCTCTCCGTGCAGGGGAAGTTCCACGCCGGCCAAGGCCTATCGCGTAGCCTCGACCCCTGCCAGAGCCTGGCCGGAAGCCGCTGCTAAAACCGCGGCCCCGACCAGAACCATGAGCACGACCAACGCCCTGGGCATAACTGAGGCCAAAATATCCGGGTCCCCCTACCATTGCCGAACCATAGGCACTCTGGGAAGAATTGCAGTAACCTCGACCTCCTCCTGTCATTGAACCCATTCCCGCAGGTCCTGTTCCATTAAATCCAGGCATACCAAACACCTCCTTTCTTTTAAAATCCACCGCCCCAGCCCCGGCGGCGTCTTCCTCTTCCTCTCGGTGGCATGTCAAAATGACCGCCCTCGATTCTAAGGGTCTTGCCCATAACCAGGGCATCAGCAATAATAGCCCGCGCCTCAGCCAGGATTCTCCCAAAGGTCTGACGTGAGACATTCATCATCCGGGCTGCTGTCTCCTGATCTAACCCTTGAAAATCGTTTAGTTTGATCGCCTCAAGACCCTCAACGGGGAGAATAACCTCCTCCCTTCCCCACGGGGGCACCCTGTTTGGAATAAAGGCGTCAACAATGGGGCGTCCCTGAACAAATCTGAGTTTTCTCGGCCTTGGCATCTTAGCCTCCAATTATGAGCTTATGCCCATAACATAATTATTTACCTGAAATAGTCAAGTGTTTTTATTGGGCATATGCTCAATATTATTCCGTATGAGATTGCTTTAATTCAACTTAGAAAACATGGGACCTGAAATGGGGGACGGCCAGAAAGCGCCGGTTAAAACCGGCATGAAGTAAGAGGTGAGGCTTTAGAGCCAAGCCCTCTACGGAGTAAGGAGTAGCGATTCCCGCAAGGCGGGACCCCGAGCTATCTATGCCTCAATGACCAGTGATGGTATGGGGAAGTGTTACCCGGGCAATATCCGTGAACTGGAAAACATCATTGAGCACGCCTTCGACCCACTCCACCATGGATGCCGCCCTCCAGTCTGTGGAAGCACAGGTGATCATGGACGCACTCAGACGCAACCAATACAATCGTCTGAAAACGGCTCGGGATCTTGGCATACACAAAAGCACCCTGTTTAGAAAAATCAAAATGCTGGGTATCGATCTTCCAAAGATCGATGGACGCGCTCACCGAAAGCAGGCCGCTTAGGGTCGCATAAAGGCGACTCTAACTCTTTACATCGTTGCACCGTCGCCACTCAATACACCAAATTCCCAACCTCCCCACAAGGCCCAGTTACAGGCTAACTCCTTGATAGCAAGGCGGTTATTGCCATTAAAGCATCGCTGTTTCAACCGTGGCACAATATTTGCTTGAGCCAGTGTAAGTTTAGGGAGATATTGGAAATGAAAGTGGCCTTGACCGTCTGGGAAAAGCGGATTTCTCCACTCTTCGAT
>JAFDAP010000361.1 GCA_019313765.1 Deltaproteobacteria bacterium
TTTCAATAAGGCAATAAACTCCAACAAAGCAAATCCCCTCTGGGGATAACCAAAGCCTGGTCCTCCCTCCGGGCCGTAGGCCCTATGGGCCGGAGGCTGGGCCAGGATTTTTACACATTTTGCAGATGTGGAGCGGCACCAGCGGATTCGTGGCACTTTTTGCAAAGGGCAGGTATTCCATGAACTCCTCAACTGAATTTGAAAGCTATTTCCATGTGATCAGAGATATCATCGGCGCTATGCACTCCCTCACGAGTCTTCAGGACGTGATAGATGTCGTGGTAACCAAAACCGCCAGAGTTCTGAACGCCAAGGGTGCGCTGCTGAGAATTTTGAATAAAGAAACCAACCAGTTCGAAGTACGGGCAGCCAGTGGGTTAGGTGAACGGTATCTCACCAAGGGGCCGGTCACCACGGAAACGATCCTGTCCACCCTGTCTGAGCCGGGCGAGGTGTATATCATTACGGACATCTGGAACGCCCCCCGGATCGAATACCCGCAGGAAGCCTGGGATGAAGGGATTCGCATGTTGCTCGATGTGCCGCTGGCCATTGATGAACATATGACGGGCCTCCTGAGGATATATCTCTCCGAACAACGTGAGCTTTCCGATGACGAACTCGATTTCATCAAGACAGTTGCCATGCAGTGCGCCTGCGTTATCGAGCGGGTCGGCCTGATAGAAAATCAGCAGTCCCGCTTCGACCATCTGGCCACCCGGGTTGAAAAAGGCTCGTCGTTAGGCCGGATGGCCGCGGGCATTGCCCACGAAATTAACAACCCGTTGGCCGGCATCCTGCTCTACAGCTCCAACCTGAGCAAGAAGGTTCCAAAGGGCGGGCCGCTGGAGGATGGCCTCAAGATTATCATCAAGGAAACCCAGCGGTGCAAGACCATCATCCAGGGCCTGCTCGACTTCGCGCGCGAGCAGGAACCGGAAAGGTTCCTGCTCAGTGTCAACGGTATCATGACCTCCGCCATCGGCATTGTGGAAAACGAGTTCCATCTCCGGCGGGTGCGGATCCGAAAGGAGTTGGCCGAAGACATGGCAGAAACGTTACTGGACGAAAATCAGATCGAACAGGTGTTTATCAATCTCCTGCTCAATGCCCTGCACGCTGTTGACGATGGCGGCCTGATCACGGTCAAAAGCGGCGTGAATGAGGAGCAGAGGAAGGTCCACATAGAGATTGCCGACAACGGCTGCGGCATTGCCGCGGAAAATATGGAAAAGATTTTTGAACCCTTTTTTTCCACCAGGGCAAACGGAACAGGGCTTGGGCTGTCGGTCAGTTACGGCATTGTTAAAAATCATAAGGGTGGTATCCGGGTATTCAGTGAACCGGGCCAGGGCACACGTATAATAATTGAATTTCCGATCCTGGTTGATCAGTTCGCCGGCAAGGAGGGCCTATGAAATCTCTTAGAATCCTGGTCATTGACGATGAGAGCGTTATCTGTGACGCCTGCGATCTGGTTCTAACGGAAAAAGGCCATACGGTTGATTATTGCAAGACCGGCAAAACCGGATTGATTGCAATCGAACGGGGCACATATGACGTTATCCTGCTGGATATGAAACTGCCCGATATAGACGGCATGGAGGTTCTGAAGAGTGTCAGGGAGAAAATGCCGGCGCTGTGCGTGATCGTCATGACGGGGTATTCCTCCATGTCGAATGCTGTGCAGACCATGAAAATGGGGGCGGCCGATTATCTTGCCAAACCATTTACAGATGATGAACTGATCGAATCTGTTGAAAAGGCTTGTCCCTAACAGTAACTGCCGTGAATTATGAGACTTAATAGCAAGAGCGAGGTGTTTTTCAAGGCGATATCTCAAAGCCCATTAGCTGCAATCTTTGGCAGTGGCCGAATTTTCAGGGTTCGCTCCAGCTTACTGTATGAGGTCTAAGGTAAATTTTCGCAGAACCCTGAAAATGGGCCACGTTTCTGCGCCAGGTTTAGATATCGCCTTGAAAAATGCCTCACTCTTGCAATAGGCTAAAGTATTACAAAAAGGGAGTATTTCTATGAACGACAATGAGCAAAGCGAACAGCTACAGGGCGCCGTTATGGTGGTTGGCGGAGGGATCGCCGGCATGCAAGCTGCCCTGGATATGGCAAACTCAGGTTTTTACGTCCATATGGTGGAAAAATCACCGGGTATCGGCGGGGTCATGGCCCAATTGGACAAGACCTTTCCCACCAATGATTGTTCCATGTGAATTCTTGCCCCGAAACTGGTCGAGGTCGGCCGGCATATCAATATCGATTTACTCACACTGAGCGAGGTGAAAGATCTTTCGGGAACAGAAGGCAATTTTACCGTGAACGTTATCCAGCATCCACGTTTTGTGGATATGGACAAGTGCATTGCCTGCGGGACGTGCGCGGAAAAATGCCCGAAAAAGGTGGATGATATCTATAATGAGGGTCTGATAAAGCGCAAGGCTATTTATGTGCCCTATTCACAGACTGTTCCCCTTAAGTATGCCATTGATCAGGAAAACTGTATCTATTTTAAAAAGGGAAAATGTAAGGCCTGCGAGAAATTCTGCGAGGCCGGGGCCATAAAATTTGATGATCAGGAAAAAGAAATAACATTGAACGTGGGATCTGTAATCCTTGCCCCCGGATTCAAGTCCTTTGATCCGGGCCGATATGATACCTATTCATACTCCTCCATGCCCAATGTAGTGACCTCCCTGGAATTCGAACGTATCCTGTCTGCAACCGGTCCCTTTATGGGTCATCTGGTAAGACCTTCGGATGAGAAAGAGCCGAATAAGGTCGCCTGGCTCCAATGCGTGGGCTCAAGGGATGTCAACCATTGTGACAATGGTTATTGCTCTTCCGTATGCTGCATGTACGCTATAAAGCAAACGGTCATTGCAAGAGAGCACAGCAATGTTCCCTTAGACTGCTCCGTGTTCTATATGGATATGCGGACCGCGGGGAAGGGTTTTGACCGTTATTATGAAAATGCCAAAAAGGATGGGGTAAAATTTGTCCGGTCCCGAATACACACGGTTGAACAGGT
>JAFDAP010000362.1 GCA_019313765.1 Deltaproteobacteria bacterium
CATCTAGCTCTGACCCCCGCGTAGCGGGATCTTCGACGGTCCCAGCCTCCGGCCCATAGGGCCTACGGCCCGGGGGGAGGACCAGGTTTTCAATGGAAAATAAAAGGTTAACCGGACAATTGGGTATGAACTGGGGGACAAAGTTTGTGATTATTCGATCGATAACAGGTGAGTCCTGAGGTTTGCCTTTTTATTTTTCAGCCCGATTTTTTTCCTGATACTCTTCCTGTGGGACTCAATAGTCTTTGTTGAAAGACTCAAAAATTCTGCTATGTCTTTTGTGCTTTTTCCATGCATTATGAGAGTCGCCACCTGAATCTCCGCAGGCGTTAGGTCAAGATACTTGGCAGACAACTTTCGAGAAAATTGAGAGAGAACCACGTCCGGGCCGGTTTCTTCATCCCCTTCTTCGCCTAATATCCTCTGGGGTCCTTGATACTGGAACTTGAACGCACCCATTTCAACACCCTTTTTCTCCAGTTCAAAATTCTCCCCTAAATAAAGCTCCCTGGCCTTTTTACTCGCCGCTATCCTTTCAGGTGTCCCTTCCTCCAACATCTTCCCCTCGTTTATTATATAAGCCCGATCACATATGCCCAGGGTCTCCCTAACGTTATGGTCGGTAATGATCACCCCCAGCCCCGTGTCCTTCAGGTGATTAATAATACTCTGGATTTCAATGATTGCAAGTGGATCGATACCGGCGAACGGCTCATCTAAGAGGATGACAGAGGGGGAGAGAATAAGGGCCCTGGTGATCTCCACCCTTCGCCTCTCCCCGCCGGAAAGTGAGTATGCCTTATTTTTAGCTAATGGGGCAAGGTTTAGCTCATCTAAAAGCACCTTTAACCGCTTCTTCTTCTCCGCACGGGAGAGATCCAGTGTTTCCAATACTGCAAGTATATTTTCTTCCACCGTTAATTTTCTGAAAATCGAGGGTTCCTGGGGAAGATATGTGATCCCTCTCCTGGCCCGTATGTACATGGGCAATTGTCCGACATCCTCTCCATTGAGGAATATTTTTCCGCTGTCAGGCGTAGTCAGGCCTATGATCATAGAGAAGATGGTGGTTTTGCCCGCCCCATTGGGACCAAGGATCCCCACCACTTCCCCTGTATGGATGTTCATACTCACACGATCTACCACCACCTTGCCTCTATAGGATTTGGTGAGTTCAAACGCCTCTAAGATATTGGGGTTACCCTCTTTCATTTCCCCTCCTATGTCTTCAATCTGGTCTTCGATCAAGTACAGTGATTTATCTAATTCATTCAGCTTTGCCCTCTTGCGCGTCCTGAACCCGATCCGGCAATTTCACGGCTTGACCCTCTCATCTCCAAGGTTGTATATTATGTATCATTTAACCAAAATTGTTGTAAACATTAAATCAGCCCGGCGACACCTTTCAGCTTTTGAGTGTTGACGGTTTCGCAAAAAGTCAGAATGTCCGAAACTGTCATTTCGACCCCTTCGCTTCTGTCATTCCGAGCTCCCGTCCATGGGACGGGAATAAACTGCGCGAGGAATCTTAGTATTTACGCTCAGGGCAGGCTCCGGGAGAAATCTTATTTATTTAAATAGTTACACATGAAATATTTCTCGCTGCGCTCGAAATGACACCAAACGAGACTTTTTACGAGTTCGTCAATAATGATCTTTGATGCTTTTTTAAAAATGGCATTTATTTCGTCCTAAGAAGAGATGCAATATGGTTAACCACATACATCACGTTCATATCTTTGCGTCAGATATTGAAAGCAGTATCGAATTCTACAAAGATTTTTTTGGTGGTAAAGTCATTCTGGATATGGAGTTTGCAGGTGCAAGAAACGTATTTATGAAAATTGGAAACGGCAGGCTCCATTTTTATGATCAACCTCCCAAAAATCCCGGCCGCGGAAGTATACACCATTTTGGAATCCAGACCGATGGTATAGAAGGAATAGTCAACAAAATGAAAGCCAAGGGAATTGCCCTTAAAAAGGATATTACTGACCTGGGATTCTGGAAGTACATTATGGTACCGGCTCCGGATGATATACTGATTGAATTATTTGAAGTAGACAAGACCCGGATTCCGCCTGAATATTTGGATTATTTTGAATAACCCCACCCGTAAGAGTTCAGCTATTTTTTTGACAGGATTAACAGGATGAACTGGATTAATTTAATCTTGTAAATCAAAACAATATCCTGTTTATGACTAACAGCTCAATTTTTCGGAGAAACCAGCAAATTGCAGCATTATATGAATTGAGTGTAACTTTTTTCGTAGCGCAGAGCTTTAGCTCTGCCATTTTGATGCAGGCTTTAGCTCTGCCATTTTGATGCAGGGCTAAAGCCCTGCGCTACGCTATGAGAGAAAATGCACGCAAAAAGATTACACTCAAATCATTTTCTTGAAGCACATACAAAGGAGGGCAATATGAAGGTCTTTTTCCATAAAGATTATTACCAGGTTTATTCCTCTGATCCGGCTGCCGCAGCCGGGCGAATAGAGGAGGTCGTGAAGGTCATCGAACCGGCAGTGGAGTTAGTAACGGCCAAGCCTGCTTCAGAGGCCGACATCTCTGCGGTTCACGCCGAATACCATATGGAAAGGGTAAAACACGAGGGTGTTTACGAGGTGGCGGCCTTAGCTGCTGGAGGGGCAATCCAGGCAGCTAATTTAGGGCTTATAGAGCCCTGTTTCGGGCTTATCCGTCCGCCCGGCCATCATGCATCCTCGGACGGCGCGTGGGGTTTTTGCTACTTCAACAACATGGCCATTGCCCTGGAACATCTGAAGGCAAACCGGAAGATTAAGACCGCCTATGTGCTGGATATTGACCTCCATTTTGGTGACGGAAATGTCAATATCCTTAAACCTAAAGACTACGTTACAGTACATAACGTGGCCGCCAATGACCGCGAATCCTATCTCGCAGAGGTAAAAGAAGAAATGGAGCAGTGCCAGGCCGACATCATTGGTATATCAGCGGGTTTTGACAATCACGAGGATGACTGGGGTGGTACACTCCGCACAGAAGACTATCACGAGA
>JAFDAP010000363.1:0-1894 GCA_019313765.1 Deltaproteobacteria bacterium
TCCTGGCTTGAGACGGAAGGCTTTGCTGCCTAGAGTAAGCTGGAGGTCTCCCTCCATTACCAAGATGAACTCTTCCCCTTCGTGTTTGTACGCCACAGGCTTATGGGTCTGCCTGGACTCAATAGTAACCATAAAGGCTCGCAGATGCTCGTTCTCCGCACCCGGGGTAAGTGCCTGGTAGGAATAGTTCTGGGTCCGTTTGACAAAGGCCTGTGCCCGTTGGTTCCTGATGACCTTTTTTTCGTCCTCGTGTAGGAAGGTGCCGGGATCTACTTCAAAAGCACGGGCAAGCCTGAGAAGAAAGCTTACCGGTGGAGTGACCTCATCATTTTCAACCTGGCTGATGAACTCAGGTGACTGGCCGGTGTTTTGGGCTAAGATTTCCACGGACCAGTTCTGGGTTTGCCGGAGTTTGCGCACTTTCATTCCAAAGCCGGTCCTGCCCTCCGCCCCCTTTTCCTCACTCAACACATCCGCCAGTACACGCATTGTTACTTGCTTGATTCTTGCCGTGAGTAGGGGGAGAACAGTCTTTGCGTCTCCCACGATACCGAGATCAGCAATCTGGAAGATAGGTGCATTTTGATCCCGATTGATTGCTACAATGGTCTTAGCCTCCGTGATGCCGGCCGTATATTGGGCCGCCCCGGATGTCCCTATGGATAAGAGCAGATCGGGCTGTACCGTCTTTCCGGTCTGTCCTATCAAGCGCCCTTCATCCACCCAGTGCTGAAGCACTGGTGGCCGTGTTGCCCCCAGCTCGCCTCCAAGTACTGCCGCCAGCTCTCGCACCAATCTAAAATTATCCGCATTTCCCATACCAGCTCCACCAACGACCACGACCTTGGCGTCCTCCAGTTTTCGATGCTCTTCAGGTTCGACTGAACTAGAGATAAGCGCTAGTCCACTCGGCGTCTCTAGATTATCCAATGAGATACGCTCAACGGATCCTGGATTACCACGGACATTGGCGGGCTTCGCAATATGGGGTTGAACGGTGGCAAATCCAGTGCGCAAATTATCGGAAAATGTAATATCCGCCATGACCTGACCGCCCCATGAAGGACACATTGCGACCACCATTTGCTTATCGATTCGCAGATCCGCACAGTCAGCAATCAACCCCGAATTGTTGATCCTGGCAGCTCGAGCTGCCAGCTCACGACCAAAGTCAGTGAGTGCGAACAAAACAAGCATTGGGCTGTACGTTCGGACCGCGTCTGCCATGGCCAATGCGTAAATATCAGCCCTTGGTGGTCGCGCAAGGCACGGGTTATCCAGTACATAGACCTGATCTGCACCGTGGGCGATGCAATCTTCGGTAGCGGCATTCACTGATATCCACCCCTTAGGGTCAGGAAGGCGTTGAGAATTATCACGTTCCGGCAAGTTCATGATCACAACCACAGCTTTTCCTGATACTGCCTGGGCTAATTCACGCGCCTTAGCAAGCACGTTGAGACTAAACCCGAAGAGCTTGTTATTCCTCAGATCCACATATGTCCAGATCTGGGTTGCAGGTTTTTTTCCCATTATCCAATCAGTCCTGATTCTACCAGGCGGCCGACCAGCGCTTCGACTTGCTCTTCTGTCGTGCCTGATATGAACTCGCACTTTCTTTCTCTGGTCACCCGCGTCCAGGTCGGCACCCTTGTGGGAGACCCTGCCCATCCAACTTGATCTGGAGAGATATCCAGGTCAGCTAAAGTCCGTTTTTCAATCTCTCCTTGTTCAAAAGCTAACTCAATCCCGGAGAGTCCAATATCCCTGGGCTTGACTGAACGCGGGTGGACGGTTAGCGCAGCGGGAAGAGATAGCTCGAATTCTTCATGGAAACCGTCAGCCCTGCGTTTAACGTGAAGATCCGCATCAGCCCAGTCGATGGAATGAACCC
>JAFDAP010000363.1:1933-4970 GCA_019313765.1 Deltaproteobacteria bacterium
TACCATGGGTAGATCCAGAAGAACTACTGTCTGTGGGCCCACCTGGCCGGTATCGCTATCGGCGGTCCTGGTGCCGAACAAAACAAGATCAAAAGGAGAAAGTTTCTTGATTAAAGCTGCAAGGGCAGTGGAAGTCGCAAGGGTATCCGATCCGGCAAGAGCAGGATCGCATAGCAGAACCATGCGATCGACACCCATAGCCATTGCCTCATACAGGGCGGAAGCACTTGCCTCCGGACCCATGGAAAGAGCAGTAACTGTCCCGCCCCGCTCTTCCTTCATACGCAGGGCAACTTCCAGGGCCGGCCGGTCAAAGGGATTTAATGACAATGAATCAGCTTCCCTGACAAGCTTTCCTTTGGGAGGAGTTAGTATCACGGCCTTAATGCATACGATAATATGAAGTTTCATCTAGTCTCCAAGTATGACCTATTCACTCAGAACACCTCTGGCAATGACTATACGGTGGATCTCGGAGGTCCCTTCGTAGATTCTGGTAACTCTTGCGTCTCGGTAATATCTCTCCACGGGATATGACTTGGAGTAGCCGTATCCACCATGGATCTGTACGGCCAGGTCGGTAACTTTGCTCGACACCTCTGAGGCAAAGAGCTTGGCCATGGCTCCTGCCTGGGAAAAGGGCTTACCCTGATCGCGCAGAAGCGCTGCCCTGTAAGCCATGAGTCGGGCCGCATCCACCTGCGTGGCCATGTCCGCAATCATCATCTGCACGGCCTGATGCTTGGCGATGGGGACGCCGAACTGGCGGCGTTGTTTCGCATACCGAACGGCTTCTTCAAGCGCCCCCTGAGCAATGCCTACGGCTTGAGAGGCAATTCCGATCCGACCGGTATCAAGCCCTGAAAGCCCAATGCGTAGGCCCATGCCTTCTTTTCCTAAAAGATTTTCAACCGGGAGACGGCAGTCATAGAGGCGGATCGAGCTAACCGGATTGGCCCGCATGCCGCACTGATCTTCAAGATCGCCAACGACGAACCCTGGAGTCCCTCGCTCAGCAACGATTACGCTGATACCTTTGGGGCCTTTATTGGGGTCTGTTCGAACAAAGACTAAGCATACATCGGCAATGCCACCGTTGGTGACAAAGACCTTGTTGGCATTGACAACATAGTGGTCACCATCTCGAATGGCTGTTGCCTCGATACCTGCCGCATCAGATCCAGCATTGGGTTCTGTAAGACAAAAAGCCCCGATCTTCTCGCCCCTTGCAAGGAGTGGAACCCATCTGTGCTTTTGTTCCTCCGAACCAAAGGCTAAAAGCGGGTAAACGGCCACACTGTTGTGAACGCTTATACAAAGTCCAAGGCCGGCGCAGACCCGGGAGACTTCTTCGATGACAACTGCATAGCTCAGAGAGTCCATGCTCGCCCCTCCCAGGTCCTTGGGCACCTGAATTCCAAAGAAACCCAGTCCCGCCATCTTTTCGACAACCTCCCAGGGAAAACGGGCCTCCTGGTCGATCTCCTTAGTAATGGGTAAAAGCTCACGCTCGCAAAAAGCACGAACACTACGGCGTACAGCGCGATGTTTTTCTGATAATAGTGTATTCATAATTACTCTGAAACCAAAAAACCCGCGGACATGAGATCGGGAATCGAGTGTGAACTTATCAGCACATTAGGGCAGAGTCAACAATGTAAAGATTTAATGCTCTATAATGCTTAAGCATTTCACTTGCATCTTTTTAAGGCGAAAGCCGCAATCCTTATCATGAGTGTTCTATGAAAAAAGATGATAGGTGTGGCCGGATTTGTCACACTCTAGTGACATAAAACACATAAACGACGTCAACACAGCTTTTAGGGTTTACACCGTTGTTGGAAAACGGATCCGCTTGCTTCGGTTCCCATGCACGGAAAAATCGTGGCATCAAGGTTCTTTTTTGAGCGAGCAGAGAAACGGCAATAGTTAATTAAGGCTCTAAGTCACTACTTGCTCTTTTTGATGGTTTGAGTAAATTTACATGCAATCGACTTTACTCATGACTAAAATCGTGCTATATCTATTTTACCATGAAGAATATTCGGACGCGTTATTATAAAAAATCAATAAAAGAGGACCTGAAAAACAAGATGGTCTTTATCGGAGGTCCAAGACAGGTCGGCAAAACTACACTTGCATTGACCTTCCTGCCCAAAGCCTCTGAAAAGCACCCTGCCTACTTGAGTTGGGATGACATATCTGTCAGATCCGAGCTTTTAAAAGGTGAATTACCAGGAGACCAGAAATTGATCATCCTGGATGAGATACATAAATTTTCCAGATGGCGCGGCCTTGTTAAAGGGTTCTACGATATTAACAGGTCTGAAACATCATTTATCATTACCGGTTCAGCAAGGCTGGATCATTATAGAAAAGGAGGTGATTCACTTCAGGGACGATATCATTACTATCGGCTTCATCCTTTTTCGATAGGAGAATTGAATAAGAAGCCGACAATGAACGATTTTAATCTGTTATTCAAATTAGGTGGATTCCCGGAACCTTGCCTGCGTGGAGAAGAAAGATTCTGGAGAAGGTGGCAGAGAGAAAGGCTTCAGAGAGTAATTTATGATGACATCAGAGATCTTGAAAATATCAAGGAAATAAGTCTTCTCGAACTTCTGGCAAGTGAACTTCCGAACAGAGTTGGAGCTCCCCTTTCAGTTAAAAATTTAAAGGAAGTTTTACAGGTCGCCCACGAAACGGTTGATCGTTGGATAAATATATTTGAAAAGATGTATTACTGCTTTCGTATTCCACCGTATGGCGCACGAAAGGTTCGCGCTGTTAAAAAGGAGCAGAAACTTTATCTGTGGGACTGGTCGATAATACCGGAAACAGGTCCCAGGTTTGAAAATTTTATTGCGTCACATCTTCTGAAGTATTGTCATTTTGTGGAAGACACCGAGGGATTTTCAATGGATCTAAAATTCCTGCGGGATACGGACAAGAGGGAAGTGGATTTCGTTGTACTGAAAGATGGAAAGCCTCTATTCGCGGTTGAGTGTAAAACCGGCGAAAATAAAATAAATCC
>JAFDAP010000364.1 GCA_019313765.1 Deltaproteobacteria bacterium
GTTTATCTCATAACCACATCCACCTAAAGTAATTTAATGGAACTTGAAGAACGTCAACAAATTGATCGAATGTTCAACCCGCGCGGCCTGGCCCTGTTCGGCGGGACTACAACGGTCTCTTCATTCGGACAACTGATTGCTTTAAGTCAGATTAAGTACGGCTACCAAGGGAAGCTTTGTCCTATTTCCTTTAAAGGCGGGGAAATAGCCGGATTGAGAATCTACAAAAGCCTGAGCGAGGTGGAAGGACCAGTGGACCTGGCCTCGATTTCTGTCCCTGCCGGTGCCGTGTCCGAGGTACTGCGTGAATGTTTGAATAAAGGTCTGGCAGGCGTACAAATACATTCTTCCGGGTTTGCCGAAACCGGAGAACCCGAAGGCGCAGACCTCGAGGCCGAAGTCGCCCGAATCGCCAAAGGCGGACTAAGGGTAGTTGGTCCCAACTGCTTCGGCATTCACTGCCCTCGGGGGGGAATCACCCTGCTGCCCGGTTCAGGTTTTTCAAAAGAGCCCGGTCCGGTAGCCATGATCTCTCAGAGCGGTGGGGTAGCAACCGACTTTGGATATGAAGCACGTTTTCTGGGCCTCGGTATCAGTAAGATAGTCTCTTTTGGCAATGGATGCGACCTGGATGCCGTGGAACTTCTGGACTACTTGGCTGATGATCCGGAAACCGGGTACATCGCGGCTTACCTTGAAGGTCTAAGGGACGGGCGGAGATTTCTGGACCTGGTCAAAAGAGTAACCCCGGAAAAACCGGTTGTGATCTGGAAAGGCGGGTTGACCCCTTTAGGGGGACGGGCAGCCCTGAGTCACACAGGGTCAATGGGGGGTGAGGCAAGGGTTTGGGACGGAGCCCTTTCCCAGGCCGGCGCGGCATCCGTACAAGGTCTTGACGAAATGATGGACACGCTGGCGGCCCTGAAATATCTTAATACCCCGTGTCAAAGGGTCGCCCTCCTTGGAGGAGGCGGGGCCATCGGTGTCTTCAGCTCTGACCTGGCTCATCGCCGGGGTCTGGAAATTCCCACATTCAGCGGGGTAACGCAAAAGAGACTTCGGAAATTCTTCCCCACACCGGGTAACAGCATGGCCAACCCCCTGGACACCGGAACCCCGGCCCTGCCTGTTGAAACCGTCCAGGCCCTGGCCCGCGAGATCCTGACCAGGGAACCTGTGGATGTGCTGATTATAATTATGCTCCTTCGGACCCTGGAAGTGGAACTTCCTTTGTTTTACCGAATGAACGGCATGGAGCCGCCCCCGGTCGGAAGTTATCTCAGAAGCCTTGTCGGAACCCTTTCACGTCTTAAGAAGGAGACCGGCAAAGAGGTCGTTATGGTTCTTGATAACCGGGCATATATGCCGGAGGACATTACCGTGGAAGCCGTATCAAGGGAGATGCGCGGCCTTTTTCAGGCCGAGGGGATAGCGGTCTATCCAAACACTGAACGCGCACTCAGAGGAATATGGCATGCATCAAGGGCAATGAAACATAAAAAGGCGGCTCTTTGAAAAGAGATCCGCATGCCTCAGCGGACGCCGCGGTTGTTATTCAGAAGATGTCTTTATAAACTCGAGTTCCCCCAAATATTGAGCAGATACATGAGGAATAAATATGGACAAGGATAATAAGGATTTTGATACCGAAACCGAAACCGAATCAGAAGAAGACTTCGAACAATTATTAAACCAGACTAATGTCGGTCCAGTCCACCTCAACCCCGGTGAAAAGATTGAATCCATGGTCATCAAAATATCAAAGGAGTGGGTTTTCATCGATATAGGAGGTAAATCAGAAGGCTATATTCCAATAGACGAATTTTTAGACGATGAAGGCAACATTGCAATAATGGAGGGGGACACCATCAGTGCCTATTTCCTGTCTTCCAGAAACAATGAAATGCTATTCGCCACCCGACTCACCGGCAACACAATGGGGAATGAACACCTTGAAGAGGCCTATCACAACCGTATCCCGGTTGAAGGTTTTGTTGAAAAGGAAATCAAGGGGGGATTTGAAGTCAAGATAGCGGGAAACATTCATGCCTTTTGCCCTTATTCGCAGATGGGACTGAACAGGGTTGAAAATGCAGACCAGTATATCGGCCGGCATTTGACTTTTAAAATAATCGAATATGGTGAAAAAGGGCGCAAATTAATTATTTCCAACAGGAGAGTACTGGAAGAGGAACGCCAGGAGCAGAAGGATGCCCTCAGGGAATCTTTGGAAGAGGGTATGACGGTAAGCGGAGAAATAACCTCAATCAGGGAATTTGGCGCGTTTGTTGATATCGGAGGGATTGAAGGACTGGTCCCTGTCTCGGAGATTTCATGGGGTCGTGTCGAGGATATCAACAGCTCACTCTCAGTCGGGCAAAAAGTAGATGTTGCGATCAATAAACTGGACTGGGAAAATGATAAATTCTCATTCAGCCTGAAAGAAATTCTGCCCGATCCATGGAACAACATTGGGCTGAAATATCCGGAAAGCTCCAAGCATAAAGGGAAAGTTGCGCGCCTTGCACCTTTTGGCGCCTTTGTAACCCTTGAACCGGGCATAGATGGACTTGTTCACATTTCAGAGCTTGGAAAAGGGAAACGGATAAATCACCCCCGTGAAGTTTTAGAAGAAAATCAAATCATTGAAGTCAAGATAACCAGGGTCGACGAAGATAAAAAACGCCTCTCACTTACGATGGTCTCAGATGAGCAGGATTCGGAAGATAGCGATTACTACAAAAAACATATTGCAGCAGACGGTAAAAAATCATCCGAATCTTTGGGCACGCTCGGAGATATTCTTCGATCGAAGCTGGATGAAAAATAGGGTTCATATAAAGAGCCCTAAGCTTACTTAAGGAGTTTTCAAGCCATGCGAAAGATATATCATGTCTTATGAGAATAAACCCCAACCCCGTGATTCCCACCGCTGGATGGTCTTCGGTGTAATCTCCTCAGTCTATTTTTTCGTTTTCTTTCACCGTGTCTCCACATCGGTGATTGCGCCCGATCTCTTGGCTACCTTCCAGA
>JAFDAP010000365.1 GCA_019313765.1 Deltaproteobacteria bacterium
TGCAGCCCAAGAAAACTTGCAGAGGTCTTTTTCCAGGTCGCTACTTACGCAGGCATGCCGGCTGTCAACGAGGCGCTTTCGGTTTACCGGGACGTCCTTAAAGATAGGGGAGAGTGGCCGATTCAAGACTAAAGAATCAGATATTGATCAGGAGATCATCATAGGCAACCGTGACTTTATAAGGGAGGTTTCTGTCGAAGATGATACGATCTACGGTTTTCTGCCACTGAGCCTGGTTGAGGGGTATGGGATAAGGATCTCCTCCGGATGGGGGCCTTAATGTACTTTTCGGTTCATATTTTTTGAGTATATTATTGGCCGGGTCACCAGCGACCATATCGGCCTCCCCGATATGCACCAGGAATGTCTCCTTCTTTGGTTTGAAAAGTTCAATGAAATGGATGGCCCTCTGAAAGCTCATATGTTTGGGCCGGTTATTGACCGGTTCATTAAGCCAGAAGGCCTGAATGATAAGGTAGTCCGGATTGAAGAGCTCAGAGGGAGGCTCGGGGATTTCTGAAAAATCGGATGTGTATGCCACTTGCACATCCTTGCCCGAAAGACCCTTGAATTTGATAATGAACCCCACAGAACCCTTTGCAAAGGGACCGTGAAAGGTGTCAAAGGGAAAGACCTCAAACTCTCCCACGGAAAACCAGCGGTTGGGCTCGATTGTACATATCCTTATCACCTCCATATCTTCCAAATAATCAAACCGTTTCTTGATAACTTCATGGCTTTTTGAAGTGAGGTAAACCGGTATCGGGTCAAAAGAGCCTCGTGGGCCATTCCTTTTGTACGCAAAAAGCTCATCAAGACCTATATAGTGGTCACTATGTTCATGGGTAATCAAAACACCGTCAATGGTGTCCACCTTCTGTCTTGAGAGCTGGGCCCTGGCATCAGGGCCGCAGTCAATGAGAAGCGTGGTCTCATTGGTTAGAAGGAGTGATGTTCGCTCCCTTTTTTCTCCTTGCCGTCGCATTTCACGGCATATCAGGCAGTCGCAGTTCAATTCCGGGACGCCCCAGGCCCCGCCTGTTCCCAGGAATGTAATGTCCATCTGAATTATCTCCTTTTGTAGTGGGTCATGAGTTCTGCTTTTAATACTCCGGATTGTGTGGTAGGGTGCGAAACAATTTTACAACATATCATTATTACCTGGATAGAAGTCAAATGAGAATAATATTTTTTGCCGGAAAGGGTGGGGTCGGAAAGACCAGTGTAGCCGCTGCCACCGGGATAAAGGCGGCTGAAGCGGGACACAGGACAGTGGTCATGTCTTTGGATGTGGCCCACAGTCTATCGGATATCTTTGACCTGAACAAGAGCTTGATTGACGAGGAGAGGGGAAACCTGACCAAGATCAGAAAGAATCTGTGGATACAGGAGTTAGACATCCAGGAAGAAATAGAGAAGAACTGGGGAGATATCCACAAATACCTTTCAACCCTCCTGAATACCACAGGCCTGGACGAGATCCTGGCCGAGGAGTTGGCCATTTTGCCGGGGATGACGGAGGTCAGCCTGCTTCTCCACATCAACCGCTATGTCCGGACAAAGAAATTTGATGTGATCCTCCTCGATTGTGCGCCCACAGGCGAATCGCTCCGGTTTATCAGCATTCCGACTACCTTGGACTGGTATATGAAAAAGATATTCAAGGTAGAAAGGACCATTGCCAGATACGTCCGTCCCTTGGCCAAGCGATTATCCGACGTGCCTCTTCCGGGTGAAGATTATTTTGATGCCATTGAATTCCTGTTCGAGCGCCTGCGTGGTGTGGATGAGATCTTGGTTGACCCCGAGATAACAACGGTGCGTCTCATCACCAACCCGGAAAAGATCGTCCTGAAGGAGACCCAGCGGGCGTTAATGTATTTTTCCCTTTATAAAATGAGTATCGATGCGATCATTATGAATCGAATTCTGCCGGACAGTGTCAGTGAAACATACTTTAAAGACTGGAAAAAAAGTCAGAAAGACTATATTAAAAAAGCCGAAAACTACTTCAGTCCAATCCCCTTATTCCCTGTGAATCTCTTCAGGGGCGAAGTATTGGGCTTTGACAGCCTTAAGGCCCTGGCAGACCAGATATACAGAGACAGAAACCCGTTGGAGCGGTTTTATGACGGTGAGCCCTATTCCTTTGTCAAGGTAAACGGGAAATACCAGTTGAGGGTAAAGCTTCCCTTTATCGGGAAGGGGGACGTTGAACTGAACAAGATCTCTGATGAGCTGATCATCCGTGTGGGGAGTTTTAAGAGACATGTCATGCTACCAAGACAGGTGGCTGCCTCAAACTCGGTCAAAGCCAAACTCGAAGGGGAGTATCTATCTGTTCATTTTGAGTCCTGACCCGGATAAATCGGAAAAGAAAAGGCCTCGCGCGCGCAAAGACGCAAAGAAAAAACAATGAAAACTTTTTTGTACTTTTTGCACAAAATTCAACTGGTAACGGTCTAAGGAGATGACCATGGCAAAGGCAAAAGACAAGGACAAGAATGAGAGGGTATCATGTCCCGTAGGAAGGTTTTTCTCGGATCTTGAAAAGGCAACCGGAAACAAATCCAAGTTTTTAGAACATCTGTCCCGGTCAAAGCTCGAATTTCTCAAGGCGGTGAAATACTTAGTTGATGACAAAATAGAAGATCTTGAGAAAAGAGGGTCTGCCAAAGGGAAGAAAAGGGCAACCAAGATCAGGGTGGAGTAGGGATTGGGTATCTGGTACTGGGTACTCGGTATTGGTCATTGGACGTTGGACTTCGGACCTGAATCAATCATCAATCGTAAAGGTGGATACGAGCCAATTGGAAATTACAAGTATAAAAGGCTTCAGGGATATCCTGCCCGAAGAGACGGGCATATGGCAAAGGCTTGAGGCCGAAGCACGAAGGGTGTTCGAGGCCTTTGGGTTTCAGGAGATCAAGACCCCTATCCTTGAAAAGACCGAACTCTTCAGTCGAGGCATTGGTCAGGAAACCGACATCGTTTCAAAGGAAATGTACTCCTTTAAGGACA
>JAFDAP010000366.1 GCA_019313765.1 Deltaproteobacteria bacterium
TTGGCAAAGGTCCAAACAATCTTGTCCACTTCCTTGTCCAAGAGTTCGAAATCCGCGTTGGCCTGATGCTCCTTGACAAAACCCCTGGCCTCTTTTGCCTCGTCTCCTTTTTTGAACTCACCATACACGATCTCGCCGTCTTCAACGTACTTGTCCGTGATGATTATGGGGTTTCTTACCCATTTGTCGTCCACCTTCAGGACCGGGACGACTTTGCTGATAAGGGTCTTGGCCTTCATTTTATAGGCGGACCACATCTCGCAGGATACGCAGTTCCACATTGCATCTTCAATCCCTAAAAACCAGGGGAGAAAGTCGGATGAGCCGCCGTCAGGGGCGGAACCGTGCCTGGGGCCGGCCTGTCCAAAAATGGCCAGGTCCGACGCAATGGCGATATCGCACGCCATGCCGATCTCCTGGCCGCCAGCCACTCTCATTCCATTGACCCTGCAAATCACCGGCTTTTTGCATGCAAGGATGGCATCCACCATGTGGTTAAAGAGTTCCATATACTGGCCGTATTCATCGCATCTCATGCTGTAAAACTCGCTGTATTCCTTGGTATTGCCACCGGTGCAAAAGGAATATGGACCTGTACCCGTAAACACTGCCGCCACAACGCTCCTGTCTAAGGAGGCGTTTTCAAAACCGGCGATTACACCCTTTACCATTTCCGTGGTGTAGGAGTTGTACTGCTTGGGATTGTTCAGGCGAATCCAGGACACATAAAGCCCGTCCACCACGTTACCTTTCGGGTCTGTCAGGGGACGCTTTTCATATACCACGCATGGCGCGTCCGCGTCCGTAGCCCAGTGAACATCAGTGTGCAACAGGTGATCTTTAATCTCGTTGTCTCTTGGCATCCATTCTAAAGCCATAATGTCTTCCTCCTTTTAAATTGCTATTGTATTATAAATTGGTCCATTCATCTGATATTGTCCAAAAACATCGTAGGTCCCCGCCTTGCGGGACCTAAAAGGCGGGCGCGGCCTCCGGCTCGTAGAGCCTACGCCTCGGAGAGTGGCCCGCCCTACTCCCCCGGGGGGAGAGAGCTGGAACAAAGTGGTCCTCCTTTATTTAGAAATCCGGCGTCAAGACTATCCGCCTCATCGGGGGCGTCTTGTGGGCCTCGGCAAATGTATCCGCTATGGTGCTCATGGGACGGGGCTCCACAAATTCTTCCATGTTGATTTTCCCGCTCAAGACCATATCCAGCACAATGGGATAGTATTCGGGGAGACACCCCCAGGTTCCCAGGATGTCCGCATCAAAGGCCATGAGACGGCCAATGGCGTATTCTACCTTGGCAAGCCCGAATCCCACCACGATCAGTTTCCCGGTAAAACCGAGCATGGCAAGGGCAATCTCCTGGCCGGGCTTGACGCCCGTGACCTCAAAAATCTTCCAATCGGTGTTGGGAAGCCCGTTCTCTTTGCAAATGCCCTTCCATTCCTTGGACACGGCCCTTGCATCCTTGTCTGTTGAATTGATGACAAAATCGGCCCCAAATTTCAGGGCACGATCCAGTTTTTCCTGATTACGGGCGATTCCGATTACGGTCTTTGCGCCCAAGGCCTTGGCCATCTGACCCATGTACTGCCCGACACCTCCTGTGACTCCAATTACTACTACATTGTCACCGGGCTGCAAATCGGCCCTCTTTGCGGCCTGGTAAGGCGTGGTGGCTGCGTCGGCAACAACCGCCAAATGAGCAAGGGGTATGTCCCCCCGGTCTTTAACTTCACACAGATCGACGCTTGGGACAGGAATATGGCTTGAAAAGCCGCCATATAGACCTAAGCTGTTTCCCGGCATCTTCTGGGCGAGGCACCTGTTTCCCCTGCCCGTCTTGCAGAGGATACACTGCCTGCAGGGCATTACGGCGGGGATAATAACCTCCTTACCGATCCATGCTTCATCCCCGGCTACCACTGTCCCTGAGATTTCATGACCCAATGTCAAGGGGGGTTTTGAAACAGTGGGGACGCCATCATAAAAATAACCTAAGTCCGTGTGACATACGCCACAACCTGCAACTTCCACCAGCACATCGCCGGGTGCCAGTTCCGGTACAGGTATCTCTGTCTTTTCCAGTTTACCCTGAGTTACCTCCCCTGTCTCCCTGTCCTTCGAGGTAGGTTGAACCATCTGCCAGGTCTGGATTTTATCCGGTACTGCTGCCATTTTATTCCTCCTTTTTTTCGTTGAGTTGTTAAATAGTTGAATGGTTGAACTGTGATGAACTCGTAAAAAACTGTACTTAATGAATTTGTCATTTCGACCGCAGGGAGAAATCTTATATTTTCAATTGTTTACACGTTAAAGATTTCTCGCGGAGTTTATTCCCGGCCCGAGGGCGGGAGCTCGAAATGACAAATGGGAGAGACTTTTTACGAGTTCGTCAACTGTGGATTCAGGATTTATATCATCCCGTAACCTCCGTCCACACACAGGAGTTGACCTGTTATGTAGTTGCTTTCATCCGAGGCCAAAAACACAAATGCAGGCGAGATATCATCGGCTTCAGCAAAGCGTTTCAGAAGAATCCGGTTCATATATATCTCTTTTAGTTTTTCATCGGACCTTATTTTTTCAGTCATGTCCGTGGCCACGATACCCAGAGATATCACGTTTGCACAGATGTTGTACCGGGCAAGTTCCCTGGCAATCGATTTTGTCATGCTGAGGATGCCCCCCTTGGCTGCGCTGTAATTGATCTGGCCGACCGTTCCGACCAGCCCGGCCACAGACATCACGTTAATGATTCTGCCGCTGTTCTGTTCCTTCATTTGGCGTCCGGCAGCCTGTGAGCAGAGAAAGGCGCCCTTTAAATGGATGTCCACTACCTGGTCCCACTGTTCCTCTGTCATTTTGATCATCATGGCGGGCCGGGTGAATCCGGCATTGTTGACAAGGATATCGAGCCTTCCGAAGGTGTCAATGCCTGTCCGGACCAGATGTTCTGCCTCTGATTTCTGTGAAACGTCTGCTTTTACGGCAATGGCTTCACTCCCC
>JAFDAP010000367.1 GCA_019313765.1 Deltaproteobacteria bacterium
CGGACACCGGTCAGCTATGGCAGGACCTATTATACGGAAGGCCCGCGCCGAATGGCAGTCCTTTCAGCAGGCTATGGAGACGGCCTGCCCCGAAGCATGTCAAACAGGGGAAATGTCCTTATCAAGGGAAAGAAGGCGCCGATAGTGGGAAGGATATGTATGAATCTTACCATCTGCGATATCACGGGTTTTGTGGATGTAAAGCCGGGAGATGAGGCGGTTTTTTTGGGTTCTCAGGGGGATGAAACCATTACAGGAGATGATCTGGCCAGATGGGCGGGCACCATTTCATACGAAGTGTTCTGTTCCATAGGCCGCGGACATAAAAAGGAACATATCTCGTGAAAAGAAAACTGGACGCCGTGCTGAAGGCAACCATTGATGAATGCTTTGAAAGGGGACTTCTTTCAAAAATCCCGCTTCCGGACTATGTCATTGAAATTCCAAACAACCCGGACCATGGTCATTTTGCCACCAATTTACCGTTGACCCTTGCTTCGAGTCAGAAACGTGCCCCCAGGGAGATCGCATCTGTCCTGGTTGAGAATCTCAAAGATGAGGGAGGCCTCCTTGAAAACACGGAAATAGCAGGCCCGGGCTTTATCAACTTCAGGATCAGTCCCAAGGAGTGGTATGGTGTGTTATGCAATATTTTGAGTCTCAGGGCCGATTATGGTCGTACTACTTATGGAAACAATGAAAAGATCTTAGTAGAATTTGTCAGCGCCAACCCCACGGGTCCTCTTCATATCGGGCATGGCCGGGGAGCGGCATTGGGTGACACCCTTTGCAGGATTCTTTCCTTTTGCGGTTACGACGTCATCCGGGAATTTTATATAAATGATGCGGGCCAACAGATCAGGATGTTAGGTGAGTCCGTTTTCTGCCGCTTCAAGCAGATGCATGACCCGGCCTACCCCTTTCCGGAAAACGGGTATCACGGGGACTATATCCTGGACTTAGCCAGGATCATATCGGAAGGGACAGATCTCAAAAACATGCCCCAAGAGGAGGCCATTGACATCTGCACGCAAAAGGGCACGGGAATGATGTTAGAGGAGATCAAGCAGGACCTGGCCCGATTCAGGGTGGCCTTTGACGTCTGGTACAGTGAAAGTGCCCTTTACGACTCCGGTCTGCTTAAAAGCGCACTGGACATGATAAGAGAAAAAGGACAAGTTTATGACCGGGAGGGGGCACAGTGGATAAAGACTTCTGATTTCGGGGACGACAAGGACCGGGTCATACGGAAAAAGGATGGCCAGTTCACCTATTTTGCCTCCGATATCTCCTACCATCTGGAAAAACATAGGAGAGGTTTTAAAAAGGCAATTAACATCTGGGGGGCTGATCACCACGGCTATGTGCCCCGAATGAATGCCGCACTTTTGGCCCACGGGTTTCCCGAAGACTGGCTCTCCGTCATGCTTATTCAGTTGGTGAAGCTCTGGAAGGGCGGTCAGGAGATCAAGATGTCCAAGAGGGCAGGAGATTTTGTGACACTCAAGGAACTCATAGATGAGGTTGGGGTGGACGCGGTTCGGTTTGTCTTTCTCACAAAAAGCCATGACTCAACCCTTGATTTTGATATAGATCTTGTGAAAAAACAGGATAGTGACAACCCGGTGTATTATGTCCAGTACGGGCACGCCAGGATATGCAGCATTTTCAGGAAGGCGGCTTCAGAAGGGATCTCCCTGCCGGACCGGCAGGACGGGCTCTTAGAACGCCTTATATTGGATGAAGAGATGGCACTCATCAGGCGCATGGCCGAGTTTCCGCCCCTCTTAGAGGAGATCTCCAGAACATTAGAGCCTCACCGTTTGACCTATTATCTCACAGACCTGGCCGCCTCCTTTCACAGGTATTTCAATTTAGGGACAAAAATACCTGAATACCGTATCGTTACCAATGACAGGGAAACAAGCCACGCAAGATTGTTTTTAGCCGATGCCGTCAGGGCTGTTATTGCAAACGGGCTCGGTCTTTTAGGCATAAGCGCGCCAGAGAGAATGTGAGCCAATCGGAGCATGTATGTCAACTAAGCGAACTAAAACCAAGAAAACAGGCAAACGATATAACCTGGAGTTTTCTGTCACATCTGCCTTTTTCTGGTCTTTGGGTCTCTTTTTCCTCCTGGGCTGGATCTTTGTCCTGGGAATACTTGTGGGCAGGGGATTTTTACCCGGCGAAGTCAAGGCCCTGACCGAAATGAAGTTACAAATAGCCAAACTCCAGGACATGGTCAGTAAAAGAGATTCATCAGATCTGGACAAAATCAGGAAATTGAGTAAAGATCCGAAATTCAGGTTCTACGATGAGCTCTCCGCCAAAAAAGAAGATGTTGCAAAGAAAAGCCTTAAAGGCCAAAAGAAAGGCTATGACCAGGCTGATCTGGATAAACGGATCAAGGCATTAGAGGAGCTTGTAGCCAAAAGGAGCCAACCAGGCAATCAAAAATCGAAGATGCAGGCAAAGGCTGATAAAATTGTTGACCCGTCAAAAATCCGAGGTATGTACACCGTGCAGTTGGCATCCTTGGCGAGTGCAATCGAAGCGGTCAGGATTGTCAACCGGTTGAAAGATAGGGGCTATTCGGCCTATTTTTATAAGGCAACCATCAACGGAAAGATCTATTATCGGGTAAGGTGCGGTACATTCCGGACAGAAAGCGAGGCTAAGAATTTCAAAAATCTCTTAGCCAAAAAAGAGGGGATGACAGGATTTACAACTAAGGCAGAGGAGTAAAAAGCCTGGCCCAGCCTCCGGCCCATAGGGCCTACGGCCCGGAGGGATGACCGGGATTTGGTTATCCCCAGAGGGATGTGCTCTATTGCAATTTCATTGAGTTATTGAAATTCCAAATATCAAATCCCAAATATCAAATGGTTCGACAGGCTCACCATCCTGAGCGAAGTCGAAGGACAAATCCCAATGACCAAAATTCTAAAATCCAAATAATGTCTTGTCGTGTAAGGTTTTGGTCATTGGATATTGGAATTTGAGATTTAT
>JAFDAP010000368.1 GCA_019313765.1 Deltaproteobacteria bacterium
GACATCGGAATAATTTCCATCCTGCCTGCCTATCATCATGAAAATATTTTTAGTGTCTTCTTTTGAACGAGAAAAAATAACAGGGATGTACCATATGGCCTGTGCTGATATAAGTGCCCCCTTGATAGCCTTACTGTCAAAACTATGATCTGTCTTGTAAGGATTGCCCTCAACGACGAGAATCGGATTCGTACAATGTTTTTTCAGGTTTGAAACCTGTCTGAACAGTCTTCCGTCAATTATGGATACAAGAAAATCCTTAGCCGTTTTCCTCTCAACGGTTATAGAATCATTTATAACATAATCACCATAAAGGACCTTTTTGACCTCGACAAAAACATCCTCACTATTGAGCAAATCGATAATGCCGGATGCCTTTTCCCTGTAATCTGCTGTAATTTTCATAAATAAAATTGCCCTGCAATTTTATGAGACGCAACTGCGTTGCTTTAGTTTTGTCTCAAGCGGTGAAGCCGCGTCACATAAAATCGCAGGGCGATTTTATTCCTTGAAATAATCAATCACGCTCTGGACAATCGACTCCAAATCTTGGGACGGTTTGAATCCTATGAGATTTTTTATCTTATCAATATTGGGGCACCGTCGTTCCATATCTTCAAAACCCGGCCCGTAGGCCCTTTCATAAGTGATATGCTCGATTTCAGAATCACTCCCCGTCATCTCTTTGACCGTTTCGGCCAACTGGTTGATGGTCACTTCACTATCGTTGCCAACATTAAAGACATCCCCTTCTGCAGCAGGCTCATCCATGAGTTTTATGATCGCCCCAACCACATCATTGACATGCGTGAAACTCCGGCTCTGGGTCCCGTCCCCGAAAACGGAAATGGGCTTCCCCAACAGGGCACTCTGTACGAAAGTGGGCAGGACCATGCCGTACTGACCGATCTGCCGTGGCCCTACCGTGTTGAACAACCTTCCGATCACTATTGGCAGCTTCTTTTCATCAAAATAGGATAGGGCCAAAAACTCATCTAATGTCTTTGAACACGCATAGGCCCAGCGCCGCTTTTTCACCGTACCCATGACCCGGTTATCGTCCTCGGACAGGGTATGCTCAACATGCTTTCCGTAAATTTCAGACGTAGATGCAATAAAAACCTTTTTTTTGAACCGGTTGGCCAGTCTTAATACGACCTCTGTTCCCTTCACATTGATATCTAATGTCTCCACAGGGTGGTCCATGATATTCTTCACCCCAACGGCCGCTGCAAGATGATAGATATGATCTATTTTAAAGATCAATTCATTCATGACAGACTCATTCAATATGGTATCCACGATTAGATGAAGCCTCTCATGGTTTTGAATCTTTTCAATGTTGGAAAGCTTGCCTGTCCACAGGTTATCTATGATGAACACCTCGTGTCCCAGTTCCAACAGCCTTTCTGCCAAATGGGAACCTATAAAACCGGCTCCACCCGTAATTAATACCTTCATAAAATTACTCCGTAATTTTATATGACGCGACTGCGTCGCTTTTTTGAGTCTCGCCACAGGCGAGACGTTTTATAAAATCGCCACAGCGATTTTATTTTTATATAACGCGGCTCCGCCGCTTTGTTAAGTCTCGCCCCTGGCGAGACGCTGTATAAAATCGCCACAGCGATTTTATTTACAGCTCCGCCCCTCCGATTACACGGTATCGAAGAGGCTAAGTTCTTTTCATGATTACATTTTTTCTCAGTCCTGCGGAAAATGACCCACTTCAAACTGAGGTGTACATAAATTACACACACTGGGAGCGGCGAAGCCGCGTTCTATAAAATTGCACGGCAATTTTATCAGGAAACCCTCTCCAGGGCCCAGCCTTCGATCTCTATCTCCAAAGACCGATTAAGGAGATCCACGGATACAACGACCTTGTCGGTCTTTCCCTTGTGATGGAGGTAAAACCCGATAAGCCCTTTTAGCGGCCCTTCCATGATCATTATCCGGTCCCCTTTTTTCATATACGTCCGGTTTTGAACTGTGCGGTCCGTGCCATTCAGGATCATTAACGAAGCGATCTCTTCTTCATTGGCCGGCACAGGTGTGCCTTTAAAACCCACCATACGCACAACGCCGACGGTCTTGAGAATATTTAAATGTTCTTCGGGTTCAAGGCCGGAGCGGGTAAACACATAGCCGGGCAGCATGGGCACCAAAATCCTTTTGCGCCGGTCTTTGCGCCGGCTCATCACCTGGATACGGGGGAGAAATGCCTCTATTGATTTGCCGCACAAGCCATCATAAACCTTTTGCTCGAAACGGCTTCGGGTGTGAAGGGCATACCATTTGGAAGAATTCTGGTTCATAAGACTGCTATTTTATCGGGGTTAACACCCTTTGCCACAAGGGTCTTGATATCCTGGTCCGTATTGTCGAGGCGCGTAAGCAGGATCGCGTCCCAGTCCGCTTGATCAAGCCGGTCAAGATCATCAACTCCAAACTCAAAAAAATTACCGCCATTTTGACTTTCGTCTATGATCCCGACCAATTTTAAATCGGTCAGTTGCAGGTAAAGGTAGGCCAATTCGGCCAATTCTCCGGCACCAAAGAACATGACGGATTTCATCCGGGCATGTTCCATCTCTTTGAATTTGTTAACTAACAGGGTTTTTATATCTTTATAAAAATTAACCGAGTATTGGAGATATTCCACGGTGAGCCTGCTTTTTCTTGCCAATCCTTTGGGCGTTAGAAAATACTTGACACGGTTCCGCGGCATGGTCTTCACCTTGAAATATCCCTTATTCACGAGTCTCTTGATAAAGGTGTTGACTAATCCGAGAGAAAGATTCAGACGGCTGGACAGTTCTCTCTGGCTGGGGCTGGCGTCCCGCTCAATTTCCCCCATCAGCCGTAGAATATGGATGTTTTCTTTGTCCATTGTAAAAATCCTGGCCCAGCCTCCGGCCCATAGGGCCTACGGCCCGGAGGGAGGACCAGGCTTTGGTTATCCCCAGAGGGGATTTGCATTGTTGGAGTTTTATTGCCTTATTGAAA
>JAFDAP010000369.1 GCA_019313765.1 Deltaproteobacteria bacterium
ACCACCTCACGTGCCCAACTGTTGGAAAAAAGCAAGATCTTGTTTGGTTCGGTCGTCTCCTGCATGGTCAAAACGGAAGCTGAGCTAATGGAGCCAATGATCATCTTAACCTTATCGCTAAAGACCGCCTTATGTACTGCCGCTGCCCCACCGGCACCTGTGTATTTATCATCATACACGACAAGCTTGACCTTGTACTTCTCTCCACCGATATCCAACCCTCCTCGAGCATTTAATTCCTCTGTCGCCATCTCAGCGCCGTGAAGAATGCCCCTGCCCCAAACCGCACCAGCTCCAGATAAGGCAGTAATAAGGCCGATCTTCAAGGTCTTGGTATCAGCGGCCTTGGAAGATAAGGGACTAAGCCCCACAACCAACACAGTAATCATGACAAGGGATAGACCTACTCCAATAACTCGGTTAAACCTTTTCATCTTCATCTTCGTCCTCCTTATTTAATTGTTGGTTAAAGGTTTATATATCTAACCCTAATGATTTCAACCGTTGGAAATCGTTAGGGGGACTTTAGCAAAACCCCCTAATGTTTATAGTGCAAGTCTTTGAGCAAATCCTCCAATTTACCAAAATCACGGTATCGTCCGGCAGATACATCGCGTTCTGTTTGCTTTTCTTTTTCTTGACAATCCGCTTGACAATCCGCTGCCCAGAACCACGCCTGATCTCTGGGGACCTTGATGGTCTTGACAGGAATCAGACGGGCTTTATCCTCTTCCACCTCGAATTCCACCTCATCTCCAGTGTGTAGGCTAAGTGCTTCCATTACTGCCTTCGGTATTGATATCTGTCTCTTGCTGCTGATCTTCATCTAACTTTATCTCATTATCTTCTTTACAGTAAAAAACAATTATTTTTCGTCGATCTTACTCTATAGCCGCAAATGACAGTTAGATTTGCACAACATGTTTTTACTTAAGAGCTAACTAGACCTGTTTGGTTGCCTTAGCAGTATGCAAATCGTTCAAAAGACGTTAAGTTCGCTAAATTGTGCTGAGAAAACCACATTGCTTTCTCAATAAAGGTTGGTGCATAGAGCTTTACTTCTTTACGTCCTTACTATTGTCCGGTACAAGCAAAAAATGTGCCGGTTTTTTTAGAATGGCAAATACGCCGGAAACGTCGCTAAAAGGCTACTCAGTGTCACGAAAACAGATAGCTGCAAACGTAAAGTGTCATTTGCATGTTTACCATTGTTTACCATTGTTTACATTTTTTGCAGGCCCAGGCCACAGGAAGAGTCCTTTGGCCCTTTTTATCAGGTTATTTACTCGAACCTGAAAGCCCTTGAAAAATAGGGCCCCATGTAATATAGTACTTGCGAGTTCCATGCTCGGTCCTGCCCCCTAGCTTTGAGGGGACAAACAGGACCAACTCATATACAGGAGGTGTTCTAATGGCTACATCCTTACGTTTTTCCGGGATTATTCCCGCCAACCTGCTCCCTTTCAGGGCGGACTTTTCCATCCATGAGCAGGACTACCGCCGGCACCTGACCTGGCTGGCCCATGTCCCGGGTGTAACGGGGATTGTCCTCAATGGTCATGCGGCCGAAGTGTCCTCCCTCACAAGGGCCGAGAGGAGACAGGCCCTGGCCATTGCCCAGGATGAGGTGGGCTCCCGCCTTCCGCTAATTGCGGGGATCTATACAGACAGCACACTTGAAGCGGTGGAACTGGCCAAAGACGCCAGGGACGAGGGCGCGAGCGGCCTGCTCATCTTCCCGCCTTCTCTTTTTATGTGGGGTGCCCAGCTCCGCCCCGAAATGGTCTACCGCCATTTTGCTCTAATTGCAGAGGCCGTTGACCTCCCCATAGTTGTCTTTCAGTACCCCCCCGGGCAGGGGATGGGATACACAGCAGAGACCCTTGTGAGGCTCACAGAAATCCCCCAGGTGGCGGCAGTCAAGGAATGGAGCAATGATATTATTGCCTTTGAACAAAATCTCCGGGCCATCCGGGATACGGACCGCCCCGTATCCATTCTCTCCAGCTTCACCATGTCCCTTATGGCCAGTTTTTTACTGGGAGCTGACGGTGCCATCTCCGGGATGGGAAGTGTGGCCGCTGATTTACAGGCGGAGCTATTCCAAGCTGTCCAGCAGGGGGATGTCCAGGAGGCCCGTAAGGTAAACGACAGGCTTGACCCCTTGGTACGTGTGTTTTACGCCCCCCCCTTCCTGGACATGCACAACCGCATGAAGGAAGCTCTGGCCATAATGGGCCGCATCAGCGCTGCCGTGGTCCGGCCTCCCCTTCAACCTGTTACCGATGATGAACGAAACCGCATCCGCGGTGCCCTGGAAAAGGCAGGCCTTCTATAAAGATCGCCAGCAATCGTTGACAGGACCTGATGCCTTATGATTATATTGAGTCTCATTCATTCAAGTAAAGAATAGGTCTAAGGAGGACAGGACACATGGAATCTGAAGGTTTCGGGCTATTGTTTGCCATATTGGAACCTCCTGAAACAATGGAGGACGAGTTCAATGACTGGTATGATACGGAACACATTCCTGAGAGAACCGCTGTCCCAGGCATTTTAACGTGCCAGAGGTTTGTTTGTCATGACTGTTCGCCCAAATACCTTGCCCTCTATGACCTGGAAAATGCAGGTGTACTGGAAAGCGAACCGTACCAAAACATAGGCCCCGATCATTACTCGCCCTGGACGAAACGTATTAATCGGCATGCCAGGGTGTTTATTAGAAAGGTCTATGAGCAAAACTCTCCTGGGAAAGCGCGCCTTTCAGGAAATGCAGGGGCACTGGTAGTCCAGGAATATGATGTCCTGCCCGGAAAAAATGCCCAGTTGGACCAGTGGTTTGACCGGCGCTTTCTCCCCTCAATTCAAAAGATGGGGGGGTACATTTCTGCCCGGCGGTTTACCTGCATTGACGGGTCCCCGAGGTACCTGACCATGATCGAGTTTGAGGATCTGCGCTTTGTGGAAAACGAGCCGTTCAGGGAAATCTTTCCCGGATGGCAAGGGGT
>JAFDAP010000370.1 GCA_019313765.1 Deltaproteobacteria bacterium
ATTATCCGAACGCAGGGACCTGATTATGGAGCATTTCGGCCATTTATCCCTTGCCATTGGCGAAAACAGGGCAGCCAAAATGATGCGCGGTCTGCTCCTGTGGTATACAAAGGGTCTACCCCACAGCAGTCGGTTTCGCGGGACAATGACAAGCATTAAGGATTTGGATACACTTGTATCTGCCCTGGATCAATATTTTTCTTTTTTGGAGGACAGAGGGCTTTGAAAGTCAAATTGGCAAGAACCGCAGGCTTTTGCATGGGCGTGCGCCGTGCCATGGAGATCGTGCTGGCAGAGACAAACAAGAGAAGGGAGGGGCCTCTTTTCACTTTTGGCCCGCTCATCCACAACAAGCAGGTCCTCGATCTCCTCTCATCCAAAGGGGTCAGGCCCGTGGATGGTCTGGATGGGCTCAAAAAGGGTGTGATAGTTGTCAGGGCCCATGGTATTCCACCTCAAAAACGCAAGGAAATCCGAAATACGGGCCTTAAGACCATCGATGCCACATGTCCCAGGGTTCTTAGGGTCCAGGCCATTATCCGTGCCCATACTAAAAAGGGCTATACGGCCATAATCGTGGGTGATGAGGACCATGCCGAGGTGATCGGCCTTATGGGCTACGCTGCGGGTCCCGTCCACTTGATCCGGACCGTGAAAGATGTCTTCGAATTACCCCATATTGACAAACTATTTGTAGTGGCCCAGACCACACAGAACAAAGAAAACTTCGGCCAGGTAGTAAAGGCCCTTAAGGAACGTTTTCCGGACGTCCTGGTTTTCGATACCATTTGCGATGCCACCCGTGTGCGCCAGGAAGAAGTGCGCTCCTTTGCCGGACACGTGGACGCGGTTGTTGTGGTGGGGGGTTACCACAGCGGCAACACCCAACGACTTGCCCAGGTATCGAAAAAAACCGGTCTTCCCACCTTTCACGTGGAAACGGAAAAGGACCTGGACAAGGAAAAACTCGCCGGAATGGAGGTGATAGGCCTAACCGCGGGTGCATCCACGCCCAACTGGATGATTAAAAATGTGGTTAAGGAAATCGAAGGCATTCGGGGCAGAAGGGAATCCCCGCTTTCCCTCACGATAAAGCGGGCGTTAAAGTTCTTAGTATTGAGCAACCTCCTTGTGGCATGCGGGGCCTTTTCTCTTGCGTATGCGGCCGCGATCCTCTCGGAAAGGACCCCGGATCTCGAGTTTCCCGTGCTCACCTTCCTGTACATCTATGCCATGCACGTGCTCAACCGCTTTTTGGATAAAGGCGCCAGCGCCTACAATGACCCGGAGCGGGCCGCCTTTCTCAGAAAACACAGGTTTCTGCTGATCATAACGGGCACTGGTGCCATTATCGCAGGACTTGCATTAGCCCATGACATCGGCATGGTCACTTTTATTGCCCTGGGCGTGGTAAGTCTTTTGGGGATCATATACAGTCTTCCACTCATCCCTCAAAAATTCCAGGACAAATATCCCTATTCCAAAATAAAGGACATCCCCGGATCACGAAGCCTTTCAGAATCACTTGCCTGGGTGACCCTCATAACCGTCCTGCCCATGTTAGAGATGGGTTCTATTGTCTGGCCCGCTGCAATAATTTCATTTTTAGCAGTATTTTTAATAAGTTACGTTAGATCGGCCCTATTTGACATCTTTCAGGTTCAAGGAGATCTGATTGTTGGGACAGAGACATTGCCGATTGTCTTGGGTGAAAAAAGGACTTTATCTCTTCTCAAGTTGATACTCCTGATAACAGGCATCCTCTTTGCCGGGGGCCCTTTATTGGGCCTGACCGGATATTTCTCCCACGTCATGCTGATTCCTCTATTGGGCTTGTCATTCTGTCTAAAGGCCTACGAAAGGCGATGGTTGTATCCCGGGATTAACTTTGAAGCCCTGGTGGAAGCGAACTTCTTGTTGGCAGGTTTCTTAGCCATTATCTGGCAGGTCCTCTAAGGTGGTAGTGGGGTAAAGCATATCATGCCGTCAGTAAGCATTATCATCCCCACATTCAACCGGGCCGAAAAGGTTGCCCGGGCAATCTCTTCCGTGATCGAGCAGACCTTTGCCGACTTCGAGATCATTGTCGTGGATGACGGATCCGAGGACAACACTGAACAGACAGTGGCCCAATTTGGCAAACGCTTAGTCTACGTTGCCCATCCTTCCAATCTCGGCGTCTCTGCTGCAAGAAACACGGGGATTAAAAAATCCCGCACACCCTTGATCGCCTTTTTGGATTCCGATGACCGGTGGCTGCCGGAAAAACTGGCCGTCCAGGTAGAGTTTTTCAACACTCACCCTGAAGCCGTTGCATGCCAGACCGAGGAGACCTGGATCAGAAATGGGCGACGCGTCAACCCTAAGAAAAAACACTTGAAACCCTCGGGGGATATATTCGAGGCCTCACTCAAACTCTGCCTGGTCAGTCCTTCCGCAGTCATGCTGAAACGATCCCTTCTGGAAGAAGTAGGCCTGTTCGACGAAGACCTTCCGGCCTGTGAAGATTACGACCTGTGGCTCAGGATTGCCTGCCGCTATCCGGTTTACCTGATTAAAGAGCCGCTTGTTGTAAAGGAGGGTGGGCACCCGGACCAGTTATCCGCCCGGCACAGGGGCATGGACCGGTTCAGGATCAAGGCCCTTGTGAAGCTGGTTAAAAGGGGGAATCTCAATAAAAGGCAACTTGAGGCGACATTGAAAGAACTCTCTTTGAAATGCCGGGTTTATGGTAACGGCTGTATCAAGAGGGGAAAAAAAGCGGAAGGGGAATACTATTTACGGCTTCCGGAAACCGTAAAAAAGACGGGAAAAGATAGTTAGTGCCCATCCATTAATGAAATAAGGGGACTATCAAGTGTCCAATTCAGTCCCGCTTCAGCGGGATTTACAAGATCAAGTCGAAGATCCCGGACTTTGAGCGGGAGAAATCAAGGGATTAGGCGGAGACGTACTGTAGTACGTCGCACAACGAATCCCGCCGATTTATCCGCCTCTGGC
>JAFDAP010000371.1 GCA_019313765.1 Deltaproteobacteria bacterium
CATGTTGATCGATTTCCTGGCCAGCAGCGTAACTGCACGAGAGGAAGCGGCAAGGGCCTGGGCCACTGATTCGTCAATGGGTTTGGGGTAGTGGGCCATGCCGCACAGAAACACTCCGTCAGTGGCAAACTCCGAAGGCGCTAACTTTGCATGGGCCTCAACAAAGAACCCGTCTTCATTCATGGGGACCTTGAAAAACTGTGCAAGCTTTTCATCCTTGTAAGGGACAATCCCGGTGGCTAAGGACAGGAGATCTGCCCTTATAACGATATTCTCATTTAGAATGTGATCCATTATTTCAATTTTCAGCCCGTCGTTATCTGCAGAGACCTTGGGCTTTTGGTCAACTGTGAACGGCACAAAGAGAATTCCCGCAAGGCGTGCCTTTCTATAAAGGTATTCGCGTTCCCCGTATGTCCGGATATCCCTGTAAAGTATATATACGTTCATATCCGGGTTGAGTTCTTTTAAATGAAGGGCGCTTTCAATGGAATGGGAACAGCAGACCCTCGAGCAGTATGGCCTTTCCGGTTCACGGGAACCCACACACTGTATAAACACGGCAGTCTTGAGATCCTTTAGATAGGGATCGTTTTCTATGAACCTTTGATCCAGATCAAGGTGTGTGACCACCCTTTGGTCCTTGCCGTAAAGGTATTCATGCGGCCTGGATTCGATGGCCCCTGTTGCGATCACCGTGATCCCGTGTTCTATCAGCTCTTCCTCACCATTAGACTTCAGTGTCGTTTTAAAATTACCTACAAACCCCTCTACTTTGTCCAGTTCCGTATCTAAGTATAATTCTATGTTGCCATCTCTTTTCACCGACGTGATCATTTCAGTCAAATGCTTCTGCACATCTTCACCCTTCCAGGTGCTGAAAAGATTGAGGGCATTGCCTCCTAAAGAGGCGGAACGTTCCACAAGATAGACTTTATAACCTTGTTCGGCCAGGCTCCTGGCAGAGGTCATACCCGAGATTCCACCCCCTATCACAAGGGCCTTTTGGTTTACCTCTAATTTGGACTCTAAAAGCGGTTCCAATAAGGCAACCTTGGCCACGGCCATGCGAACCAGGTCCTTGGCTTTTTCAGTGGCCAGTTCCGGGTTGTCCTTGTGTACCCATGAATCCTGGTTCCTGATATTGGTCATCTCAAAGAGATACTTGTTCAACCCGGCAGCAACTAAGGTCTCCTGGAAAAGAGGTTCATGTGTCTTCGGTGTGCACGCGGCCACCACGATCCGGTTCAGGTTGTTCTCCTTGATAACCTGGGAAATGGTCTCCTGGGTATCCTGGGAGCAGGTATAGAGATTGTCTGTCATATACTCCACATATGGAAGGGATGCGGCATAATCCCGGACGGCCGGAACATCGACAACCCCGCCGATATTGATTCCGCAATTGCACACGAATACACCGATACGCGGCCTTTCACCAACTATGTTCGTCTCCTTGGGGACCTCTTTTTCTTTAGTCAGGGTATTCCTTGCCGTGCTCAGAAGGGCTCCTGCTTCTGCTGCGGCCCCGCTTGCTTCAATAACCGACTGGGGAATATCCTTGGGACCCTGAAAGGCGCCGCATACATAAATGCCTTCCTTGGACGTGGTAACAGGATGAAAGGATTCTGTTTCGCAGAATTGACCCTCGGTAAGATCGATGTTCAGGTTTTGGGCAAGTTCCACCAGTTCAGGTGATATCTCGAGCCCTACCGAGAGAATGACCATGTCAAAGGACTCTTCGATGGGTTCTTCCTTTTCATTAACATATGGGACCGATAAACCATCCCTTCCCTCAACACTGTCAATGGTAGGCACCCTGGAACGGATAAAGCGAACCCCGTGTTTGTTTCGGGCGTCATCATAGTATCTCTCAAAATCCTTGCCGTGAGTCCGCATATCCATGAAGAAAACTGCGCAGTCCAGATCGCTTCCCGCGTGTTCCTTTGCAATGACAGCCTGTTTTATTGCATACATGCAGCAGACAGAGGAACAATATCCGTGATCGCAGCGGTTTACATCCCTGGACCCAACGCACTGGAGCCATGCGATCTTCCTGGGTTCCCTGTTGTCTGAAGGCCGCACGAGATGACCAAAAGTAGGTCCTGAGGCTGAAAGAATCCTCTCAAATTCCATTGAAGTGATAATATCGGGATGTCTTGCATAATTATATGTCTCGAATTTAGAGGGATCAAAGGGCTGAAAACCGGGGGCTAAGATAATAGAGCCCACGTTCAGCTCAATGGTTTCGTCCTTCTGGGAATAGTCAATGGCGCCAACACCACAGAACTCGGAACATATCTGACAGCCGCCGGACTTGAAGTGAATGCATCTGCTCCGGTCAATGACCGGCGTGTTGGGTATGGCCTGTGCATATGGCACGTATATTGGTTTTCGGCCGTTGAGCCCCATATCATACTCTGACGGGATTGGCTCAATAGCGTTTTTGGTAATATCTTCAAGCTTTATATGCCCGGTAGGGCAGACAAAGACACAGGCTCCACAACCCATGCATACGTCAGTCTGAATATTGAAGGGCGTATCCACTTTAATATCAACCCCCCGACCGGTCAGACTGATGGCGCTGTTTCCCATGCGCTCGCACATACGCACGCAAAGCCCGCACAGGATACAGTCCTCCTCCTCTTTTTTGAACCGAGGCTCCCGGACGTCATATTTCTTTGCCAGTTCCCGAATGACGGGCACATCCGGGCAGCGGGCAAGTAACAATTCCACAATAAGTTTCCGGCCTTTGTGCACCTCATCGGTGTCAGTAAATACTTCCATCCCTTCCCATATGGGATAGTTGCATGAGGTTACAAAGCGGGTCCTGCGGCCATCGTAAAGTTCAACCGTGCACAGCCGGCACATACCGGCAGGCTCCAGGGCCTCGTGGTGGCAAAGAGTTGGGATCCCAACCCCGTATTTTTTGGCAACATCAAGGATATATTGTCCTTCTTCTCCCTGAACTTCTTTGCCATTAAGCTTGAAAGTGATCATCA
>JAFDAP010000372.1 GCA_019313765.1 Deltaproteobacteria bacterium
GATATGCCTCGTTTTCTTCTAAGGCCAGCAGGAAATGGGCCGAATCGGTCCTTACCAGGCTGCTTTCTACATCCCCTAATCTCAGGTGTGAAACCACGGACCCGCCCCTCTGGGCCATTCCATGGGTCTCGGCCACCATTACCTTGAGGCCCTTGTTGAGGGCTGCCTGGGCCAGGATCTTGGTCATGAATAAAACACCCTGGCCACCCAAACCGCTTAAAACAAAATTTATCGTCTCCATACTCCACCCTTCAACATCACGCCTCAACAATAGCGCCCTTTGGACAGATCTGCAGGCACACACCGCAACCGGTGCAAAGGGCCTGATTCACTGCGACCCGTTCCAGTTCTTCATCCTTATACAGGGCAGGACATTCAAAGCGATCAAGGCACAGGTTGCATTCCTCGCAATCCTCCGTTACTGTCACCTTTATCGGTTTTGGAATGGCCTCTTCCCTGTAAGCGATTACACAGGGGTGACGCGCAATGATTACGGCAATACCCCCATTCGGGTCATTTACATATTCGTTGGCCTTTTTTATCAGTTTTGTCGTGGCCTTGATATCATATGGATCTATCACCTCAATGAAGTCAACGCCACACCCTGCAACCACCTTTTCCAACGGAATGGCATTTCCCTTGCTCCCGTCCGCCCTGATACCCAGACCCGGCGTAGGCTGCATACCCGTCATGGCCGTGATCGCGTTATCCAGGATTACCAGAATAAACCGTGCGTCGTTGTAAACGGCATTTAACAGCCCGGAAGTGCCCGAATGATAAAACGTGGAATCCCCGATGGTGGCCACGATGGGCTGCTCCACCTGATCCTGGTCAAAAGAATGGTAAAACCCGGATGCCAGGGTGATGGCAGCGCCCATGTCAAGACAGGTATCCACGGCACCTAAGTTGAGGCCCAGGGTATAACAGCCGATATCCGAGGTAAAGATGGCCTTTGGCCTGGCCTTGCGGATGGCGAAAAAGGATGCCCTGTGAGGGCAGCCCGGGCAGAGGGTCGGCTTGCGGATCGGCAGGTCCAGCCCCTGTACCAGTTCAAATGCCTCACGGTCACCGTCACCGGCAAAGGGTTTCAAATTGAGATTCTCAAGCACGTTGCTTATAAGGCCGTAAATAACCTGGGGCACCAGCTCGCCTTCAGAAGGCACGTGGCCCGAGAGACGGCCCAGGACCTTTTCCCTGTCCCTCAAAAAGTATTCGATCACCGTATCGGTTTCCTCAATAACAATAACCTTTTCGCATGCTCCCATAAACTCAAGGGCGAGGCCGTCCGGAAAGGGATACGGGGTCCCGATCTTGAGCAGGGGGATGTCTTTGCGGCCCTCTTCATCCAGGATATCCCTGACAACAGAGTATGGAACACCCCCTGCAATGATGCCTAATGGATACTTTTTCCCGGGCGTAAGATCGTGAAAGTTATATGCGGTCAGGCCGTCGAATTTTTTCGCAATCTTCCTCAGTTTTTCATTTAATTGCCCATGAAGGATAAAACGGAACCGGGGCGTTGCCGCCCACCTGCCGGGGTCCTTTTCAAAGGATGCCTTTTGTTCATTGTTTTTAAGGGTATCCCATGAAAGGTTCTGCCGTGCGTGACACACTCGAATGGCCGGTCTTAAAATCACCGGAACCTTGAATTCCTCTGAAAGATCCAGGGCAAATTTTGCCATGTCCCGGGCTTCTTCCGGGTTTGAAGGATCCAGTACGGGCACCTTTGCAAGACGGGCCATGAGCCGTGTGTCCTGCTCGGTCTGGGAGGAATGGGGGCCAGGATCATCACATGAAATGATCACGAGGGCGCCGGTCGTGCCGATATACGCGGCGCTCATAAGGGAGTCGGCAGCCACGTTCAGACCTACCTGCTTCATGCAGCAGGCCGCCCTTTTCCCTGAAATAGCGGCGGCATATGCATTATCAAGGGCCACCTTCTCATTGGTGGACCACTCAACATAAGTATTAAGGCCTTCCGACTTGACCAGACGAACCACCTCGGGCAGGATCTCGGAACTGGGCGTGCCCGGATAAGAGGTCACTACCTGGCAGCCGGCCTCTACAAGCCCTAAGGCAACGGCCCCGTTTCCCAGAAAAATCTCATCTCGCATTACGATTCTTCTTCCTTTGCTTTTTTAGCCTGTTCAATTAATTCGATCAAAGAGACTGTCTTTGTTTTGGTAGACCGCTTGAACGCCCTGTCCCATTCTTCGGGTGAAAGCTCTTTTCTCAAATAATCTTCCACTAAAAAATGGTTGTACCAGCAGTCCATGGTCTTGAAACATGGAAGACCCTTGTTCTCTGAACGACAATATGAAAAAGAAATCTGATGGCCCAATCTGGGGCAACGGATATCATAATCATCTTCAGGCGGCGTGGTTTGTCGTCTCATGATAAAATCACCACGGAAAATTCGAGCGGGGAAGCGCTTCCTCTTCCCCGCTCGGGTTTATGACTTATACATAGAAAGGATCAACCCGTAAACTGATTGGGTTTTGGGAGGGGTTCGATCTCTTTTAAGGCCCGGTCGATCTCTTCCTGCGGCAGTTCGTGATCAGAAAGTTTGCCGGTCAGATATGCCTCGTAAGCGGCCATATCCACTAAGCCGTGCCCGCTCCAGTTAAAGAGGATGACCTTTTCCTTTCCTTCTTCTTTTGCCTTGAGGGCCTCCCGGATGACGATCGCGATTGCATGGTCGGTCTCGGGCGCGCTGATAAACCCTTCAGTCTTTGCAAAAGTAATACCGGCTTGAAAGGTCTCAAGCTGTTGGATGGCCACGGGCCGGATCAGGTTGTCAAGAATGAGCTGGCTGATAATAGGCGCCATGCCGTGATACCTCAGGCCGCCCGCATGGATCGGTTCCGGCACAAAACCGTGACCCAGGGTGTGCATGGGCAGCAGAGGTGTCATTTGCACCGTGTCACCAAAGTCATAGGCAAATGGTCCCCTTGTCATGGTGGGGCAGGACGCTGGTTCAACGGCGATGATATCAAT
>JAFDAP010000373.1 GCA_019313765.1 Deltaproteobacteria bacterium
CCCATCTGAACTGATGGACGGTCAAAGAACGGCCACGGTGTGGAAACCAGGGCTAACCGGTTGCAAGGGCCCGGCCTTGCTTCAATGCTGGTCCCGGTCTGCTGTATCAAAAAAAATCTCCTCTATTTCCTGCCTTGGTCCAATTATCATTTCAAATCTTGACCTGGCACATACTTCGCGCAGACATATAGCGCTCAGGCACTGAATCCCGCCCTTCGTCATCGAAATCCCTGCCTGGTCCGTATGACCGTCTTTTCAACCCCCAATACTGTTCATTTGACGAACACATTTACGGGGGCCATACTCCAGCAGTCCATGTTCCTTGGGTTTGTTTTTGATAGCAAGCTCAATCAGTTGCAGGAGATAGGCATCTTTCTTTTCCTGTCTTAGTGGTGTTTTAAGATCAATCTCCTGATCCGAAAAAAGACAGCCTCTAAGGTGACCTTCAGGTGTCAATCGCAGTCGATTGCATTTGTCACAAAAATGATTACTTAAGGCCCCAATAAAACCGACCTCCCCTTTGGCACCCTCAAGAGCAAACCTTTCAGCCGGGCCATCAAGGAGATTGTTAGCGATTGGTTGAAGTATACTGATCGTCTCAATTTTTTTGATGATTTCTTTAGTGGAGATAAACTTATCAGCCATCGAGATATTCTTATCTCCTATGGGCATCAACTCAATAAAACGGATATGATAAGGTTGGTCCAAAGTTAGAGCGGCAAAATCTAATATTTCATCATCATTGACACCTTTTATTGCTACCACGTTGATTTTTATGGGATTGAATCCAATATGCTTCGCCTCCTCAATGCCCTCCCAGACCTGTTTAAAACAGTCCCGTCCGCTAATACGAAAAAACCGCTCAGGCCTAAGGGAATCCAGGCTCACATTGATCCGGTTAATACCGCAGTTTTTGATGTCAGCAGCGAAGCTTTTGAGCAACACCCCATTGGTAGTCAGTGTGATTTCCTCCAGCCCTTCTATCTTACAAAGCCTTTCAAGAAAACTTATGAATCCCTTTCTTACGAGAGGTTCTCCGCCGGTGAGTCTGACTTTATGAATACCTTTTTGAATGGAGAGCCTCACGATATGGAGCATTTCTTCATAGGTGAGGATTTCAATGTGGGGCATGAATCTAATGCCTTTTTCAGGCATACAATAGATACATCTCAGATTGCAACGGTCAGTGACAGAAAGACGCAAATAATTGATGACTCTGTGGTTGTTATCCAGCAATGGGAAGCCTCCAAGAGGTTTTGACAGGGATGAGTCGTGTTATCAGGAGAGGATCAATTCGACTTCCCTTTTCTGAGCATAACAAAGTGTTCGTCCATGAGGTCGACGGTTTGAATACTACCCTCGATGAACTCCCTTTCCCCGAACAGATTGATGAGCCAAAAGCCTTTGCCCTCGGCCTCTATGCGAGCTACGTCTTTCATGCCCTCGGCCTCTATGCGAGCTACGTCTTTCATAATTTCCTTTTCCTCATTCCCCGAATTCATATACACGGTACTCAAGCACATATTATCCTCCTAATCCGTATCTCGATTTTCTGACAGCAAATTGCCCAATATCTTCCCTGCTGCATTAAAAGCCTCTCCCCCGCCGAGGGTTCGGCCTTCCAAACACGCCTCGAATACCAGAGGGTCATTTGGAACAATCCCAATGACTTCTATGTCCCTGGTTTTTAGTTCGCTTTCCAGCTTATGGGCAATTTTCTCTGAGTCTATTTTATTTAAGACCGCCGAGACTGCCCTGTTCATCCCTGCGGCGATTCCTTTTATCTTCGCAGCCAAAACTATGGATTCAAACGATGGTTCAACCACAAGAAGTACCCTGTCGATGCCTTCATCAATGCCCCGTCCAAAATGCTCTACGCCTGCTTCCATATCGACAATTGCGATTTCATTTTCACCGAGGCGAAGTTTTTTCAAGAATTCGCGGCTTAATACCCCCATGGGGCAGGCGCATCCTTCAAGGGCCTGAAGGATCTTTCCTATGCTAACCAGCATAAGACCGTTTCTGCTGATTAGATGTGGGGGAGGGATATCCTTGCTGGAGAGATGACTTTCTGCCAGGATATTGGTATGTCTCATCTTCTCCTTTAGTTTTTTCTTCCCTCCTAAAAGCTCCATAAGTGGGACAGGCGGGTTTTCAAAACCAAGCATCTTGAAAAGACCGGAATTTGATTCGTCTGAATCGACTACAAGAACTCCAAGACCACGCGATACAGCCTGATTGGCCAACAATGTAGTTAAAGCGCTTTTTCCACTTCCTCCTTTTCCACAAACCGATATTTTCATTCGTTTATCCCCTTGTGCTATTGCTTCTAAAACCATTTATTATTCACATAGATTATATTTTCCAGACGCGACCCCTGGACTCGAAAGTTGGCAACCAGAGGTGTCTTCGCTGTCTCTCTCATGAATCCAGGGGTCGGCGCGGAATTCATCTTTTCCATCTTCCGCACCCACCCCTGCCGAAGCCTCTCCCCCTGCAACCTCCGGTCCTTTTCATATCAAAACCCATTTGATGAAATTTCCGGAGCACGGTTACAAAATCGTCATTCAGGCCTTCTTCACGAAACACGTAGTTTTCGAAAGGTTGTCGATACAAGAGGTCATAGAGCCTTCTTTTTTTCTCATCTCCTAAGATCTGATAGGCCTCGTTGATCTCCTTTATGCGGTTTTCGCTTTCAGGATTGCCCCCATTCCTGTCGGGATGATATTGCATTGCAAGCTTGCGATAGACTTTCTTGATCTCCTCTGCCGACGAATCGCGCCTAAGGCCGAGGGTATTGTAATAATTCATAGTCACTACAGTCTTTACCTCCTATTGGTTATTCATGCCTGCATGTGTCTCCATCAGAGCAGGGAGGGATCTCACAGTGCTCTTCACGACCACAGCACGTCTTGCCGGAGTACGTTCCGGTATTCCAGCCAAAAAGGAAGCAACGGATAATATCCTCTGCATTTCAGCGCTTCCGCATTCTTTGCATAAGACATTTCTTCCTTCTTATTTTCCTCACACTGTTTGCATCATGAACGGTACAACCGGTATGCATCCCTATTCTCGTGTCATAGCATTGCCGCATTTGGGGCATTTTTGGTCATAACATGGAGAACCCAATTCATGGACTGCTCTTTCACCGCAATTGGGGCAAACGCAATAGCCTCCCGGGCCTGCCGCAAAACCTCCTCCTTGGCCTCGGCCACCACCACTTCGGCCTCTTCCTCCTTGTCCACGGCTACCACCGCCTCTACCCGTTCCAACTCCTTGACCTCCTGGCTCTGTTCCGTCTCCTCTTGGCATTTTATCTATCTCCTTTCAATTCCATGCAAGATCTTTCCGCATCAGAGTGGCTTTTCAGTTTCTCTCCTCTTTTGCTTAATCATATAATCATTGAGTGCCTCCTGGAGGGCCTCTGCAGACAAAAACGCGCAATGCTTTTCCTCTTCAGGCAAACCCCCTAATTCTTTCAGAATAACCTCTCCTGTGATATCCAAAATCTCGTCAGGGCTCTTTCCAAGGGACAGCTCGGCTGCAAATGATCCACACACAGTGCTTGATCCACATCCATCGGTTTGAAAGGATGCCTCTTTGACTTTATCATTTTCAAATCTCAAAAAGATCTGCATGGTATCACCGCATGAACCTCTTATGCGCCCATGTCCATCGGGATTATCAAAAGCGCCCATATACAGCGGCTTAAGCCACCTTTGAAACGCCACTTGACCATAGTTTGTCCTCGTCTCTTCATAAATCTGATTCTGTAAACCTTCAACAAAATCATCAAAATCCTTACTCATCAGGCCTTCCCCTTCCGCTGATATTTTGTATGTTACATTATGCTGTGTCTCGGCATGATCACACAGGTTCTATTCTGTTCGCCCACTCTGTCAACTAACTGTGAAACACCATAACCACTTTCCCGTGATTTAATGGTCACAGACATTGGCACCCGATACCAGGGTATTAGAAAGGTACTGGTTTGCTAGGGACTCCGGGGGATCCATCGGGGCGCCGATGATTACCTCAATCCCCTTTTCCCTGAGAAGCTGCTGGGCCTTTTCTCCCATGCCACCAACGATAACCACATCAGCCCCCTGATCGTAGAGCCACTGGGGAAGCACACCAGGCTCATGGGCGGGCGGCGTACGCATGTCCGTACCTGCGATTTTATGGTTTTGGGTTTCCATAAATGCGAATTGCTCGCAGTGGCCAAAATGAGCGGAGAGTTTTCCCCCGGATACAGGAACCACAAGCACTTTTGTATCTGCTGAACGTTTTTTCCTGGTTGGAAATTCCTTTTTGGGCTCAGGGACAGGACCTCTTTCGGTCTTTGTCAGTTTCACAATTTCATCCACTATTTTGTTGAATTCCCG
>JAFDAP010000374.1 GCA_019313765.1 Deltaproteobacteria bacterium
GTTGGGTCCAGGGCAAGAGAAGGATGTGCCAGGGTGCCGCTTAGCCGAAACGGTTGAGACAATTCTTTAAAGCTAAAGCTGACCTTGACCACACTGTCGTGACCATATCCTTTTTTCGGCACCGGCTTGATCCCCAGCTTCAACTTTTCTGTCCTCAGATCGACGTCACCGACACCGAAGATGCTGGTTTGATCGGTGTCGAGTAATAATTTGCACTCTGCAAGGCCGTCTTTGATTTTGATATCGTTGATGGAGCAATTCACTTTGGTTTGTGTCTCTTTTTTCGTAACTACTCAGGTTCACGGTTCAAGGGTTCACGGTTTAAGGCGGCCAACCGTGAACCATGAACTGTGAACCTGACAACCTGAGTAGTTACCAATATTCAATCAAAACAGATCATCCAGTTCGTCGTCCCCTCCTCCCGGCATTTCACCGTGCTCCTGCAGATACTGCTGGATCAATTCGCTCTCCCGCTGGGAGAACATCTTATCTTCCTCAACATCAAAAAAGGCGGCCCGCTCATTATCTTCCAGTTCCTGTAAAAGACTCTCCCTCAAGTTTGCAGTCCCCTTGATGGCAATGATATTTCGTTCCTCATCGTAGAGTTGATAAACACCCTCTTCTTCCGGGGCCTCGTTGATGTGTTCCGCGTTAAAGGCCAATATCTTTTCAGGGGGGGAAGGATTGGCGCCTAAATAGAGACGCAGGTCGCACTGAAGACATCGCCTGGCCTCTTTCACGGCCTGCTCATCCGTGTATCCCAAAGCCACTTCCTGAAAACCCTCGCTCCTCGCTTCCAATTCAAGCTCAGGGACCTTTTCGCGCGGCCACAGGGCGAATTCTTCATCACGACCTATAAGCTGGTTTGGGGCATCTCTTTCACACAGGACTTCCTCAATATCTCCTGTACCACCTAAGGCCTTGTCTATGGATGATGCGGCCTTTCTTCCGGCAGCAATGGCGTGAATAATTGCGCCCGGCATGGCCGCCACATCTCCGCCCGCGTACACACCTTTAAGGCCGGTTTCAAGAGTCTCCTGGTCCACCACGATAAGGCCCCTGTCCACTGATACCCCGCTGTCATCCCCGATAAATGAAAGATCGGATGCCTGGCCAATGGCTAAGATCACCTGGTCCCCTTCAATGGTTTCCTTTGTATCGTCAAAGGTGGGGTTAAAATTTCCCTTATCATCAAAGACAGAGGTACACCGTACTAATTCCATTCCGGTTACTTGTCCGTTTTCACTCCTGATCCTGTGGGGTCCCCAGGAAGGCATCAATCGAATACCCTCGACCTCCCATTCATGGGCAGGCATCTCCTCCCTGGTCTCAAGGCATGCCATGGTTACCTCTTTGGCCCCGCACCTCATGGCGGAAAGCGCTACGTCAACTGCCACGTTTCCCCCACCGATCACGATCACGCGGTCTTTGAGACGGATGTCTTCTCCTTCCGCAATTCGGCCTAAGAAATCAACGCCCCACAAAACATCAGGCAGATCCGATCCATCCAAGGGTATGCGACGGCTCAACTGAGCCCCCACGCCCAAGAAGACAGCCTCATATCCATCGTTTTTGAGCTGATCAAAGGTAAAATCCTTGCCTAAAGCCTGATTTGGCCGGAACTCAATACCCAGGGCTAAGATATCCCTGATCTCCTGGTCTAAGACCTTGCCGGGAAGCCGGTAGTCCGGGATGCCGTAACGCATCATGCCGCCTGCCCGGCTCCGGGACTCAAAGACCGTGACCATATGCCCCTGCTTCCTGAGATAAAAGGCCGCGGTCATGCCTCCGGGGCCCGCCCCTACAACGGCCACCTTTTTTCCGGTGGCATCCCCGGTTTTCGTGTTTTCCTTCCAGAGCCCTTTGTCCCCGTCCGCTGCATATCTCTTCAGGACACAGATGGATACGGGATCGTTCACCTCTCCTCTCCGGCACGCCTCTTCACAGGGATGAATACAGACCCTTCCCAGGATACCCGGAAAGGGCACCTTTTCCCTGATTACGGCATTGGCCTCATCCCTTTTTCCCTGTCCGATCAATCTTAAATAGCCGGGGATATCAATATGGGCCGGGCAGGCATCCTTACACGGAACAATGTCCTCTTCCTTTTTCCCGGGACGCACGGATTTGTCCATCAATGCACCCGTGGGACAGACTTCTACGCAGGCCGTGCAGAACTTACAGCCCGACTCCTCTAAGGTCGGTCCCAATGTCCCCACTTGGACCAGCCCGTCTTCATCATACACAAATCCGATTGCCTCAATGCCCCTGAGGTCGCGGCAGGCCCTGATACACCTTGTGCAGCCGATACAGAGGTTATAGTCCCTCACAAAAAGCGGATGGTTATCAAGGATGGGAAGGTCTGTGGGGATCCATTTTGGCGTGGCAAGGGAAATTCCCACGTAATTGGCCACATTCTGGAGCTCGCAATGCCCGAACTGGGTGCAGCACCTTTCGTTCTCAGGGACATTGGTAGAGCATTGACTCCTGCTGCACCCCTCCTGCTGGGCGCAGGTCAGGCAGGCATGCCTGTGACGCGCAAGTATTGGTACCAGATTTTCCTGTCTCTTCTCCCTGATCCGGTCATTGTCGGTGATAACAACCATACCTTCTTTAACTTCGGTCTGACAGGATTGAACCAGTTCTCCTTCACCTTCGACCTCCACCACACAAAGGCCGCAGCCCTTGCCCGATTCTTCGGGCATGGTGTTTTCAATTTTCCTGTCGCCCTGATAGACTACCTTTGCGGCCTCAATCCCCTCTGCCGGGGGAAGATCCGGATGGCTGCACAGGGACGGAATATAAATATCCGCACTTCCTGCCGCCTCTAAGATAGTTGTACCGGAATCCGCTTCTATCTCTTGCCCGTCAATGATCAATTTTACCTGACCCATAGAACTTAGCTCCGCTTCGCTCCGCAATTGGAATGTTGGAATAATGGAAAGTTGGAATAGTGGGTTCTGGTGAAATGGAAAAATGGGCTATTGGGGAAA
>JAFDAP010000375.1 GCA_019313765.1 Deltaproteobacteria bacterium
CGCAAAAAAATACGCGCAAGACAAAAAACAGGATGTGGCATTCAGGGTCATTGCCGATCATGCCCGTGCAACCGCATTTTTGATTGGTGACGGCATACTGCCGTCAAATGAAGGGAGGGGGTATGTCTTAAGACGTATCATTCGAAGGGCCATCCGCTTCGGTCAGATCCTTGACCTGAAACATTCCTTTCTGCGTCCCGTTTGCACTAAGGTCACTGAACTCATGGGCCGGGACTATGAAGACCTTGTGCGATCAAAGAGCTTCATTGAAGGTGTTGTAAATAACGAGGAAAAACGATTTGCCGACACCCTCCATTACAGTATGAAGGTGCTGGATGAAGAGATCGAAAAATTGAAGGCCGAAAAGAGCGATACCATTCCCGGTGATGTGGCCTTTAAGCTCTATGATACCTATGGCCTGTCAGTGGATATCGTGGAGGACGTGGCCCGTGACGAAAACCTCCGTGTGGACATGGAAGGGTTTGATCAGGCCATGTCGAAACAGAAGACCCAGTCACAGGAGTCATGGAAGGGAAGCGGCGAAGAAGATATACCTGCGGCATTTCGAGGCCTTATGGCACGCGGCCTTTCCAGCCGTTTTTTGGGCTACGAAACCCTTGATTCAAAAGCAAAGGTCACCGCAGTGCTGGTGGACGGAAAAGAAACCCGTATAACAGAAAAGGGGGCGAGGGCCGAAGTGGTTTTAGAGCAGACCCCTTTTTACGGCGAGGCCGGTGGACAGGCAGGTGACACCGGCTGGATCACAAATGAAGGCGTGAGTTTTCGCGTTACAAATACCCTTAAGTACAGCCAGGATATTATTGTTCACAAAGGCCATTTAGAGGCGGGAAACCTATCTGCCGGTGATCAAGTGGAAACCCGGGTCGACGAAGACAAAAGAAAGGCCACCTCCCTCAACCACACGGCCACCCATCTGCTTCATACGGCCCTGCGGGAGGTCTTGGGGGACCATGTAAAGCAGGCAGGTTCACTGGTTTCACCGGACAGGCTTCGCTTTGACTTCAGTCATTTTACCCAGGTATCCCCGGACACACTAAAAGAAGTGGAGTATATAGTGAACAGGCACATTCGCGAGAACCTGCCGCTTGAGACAAATGAGATGTCCAAGGAAGAGGCCATGAAAACCGGGGCAATGGCCATTTTTGAAGAAAGATACGGCGAGACGGTTCGGCTTGTGCGTATCGGTGATGATGTCAGCATGGAACTGTGCGGCGGTACCCATACGGAACGAACCGGCGATATCGGCCTTTTTCGCATAGTCAGTGAAAGCGCAGTTGCGGCAAATGTGCGCAGGATCGAGGCACGGACCGGGGAGGCGGCCCTTCGATATGATCAGGAACAGGAAAACGAGCTGAAACTTGTTGCATCACTTTTAAAGACGGCCCCGGACAAAATAGGGGAACGACTCGAACGGCTGTTGAAAGAGCAAAAGGAAAAGGACAGGGAACTTGATTCCCTAAAGGCAAAACTCCTCTCCAAAAAGTCGGAAGACTTTCTCTTAAAGGTGAAAGAGATCGGAGGGGTTAAGGTCGTGGCCCTGGAAACAGAGGCCGATTCTCCCAAAGAGCTTCGGGAATCGGCTGACAAAATAAGGGACAAGTTAGGCTCCGGCGTTGTCATTTTGGGCGCCAGAAATGAAGGCAAAGCCATGCTTATCTGTGTGGTCACCAAAGACCTGGTTGACCGGTTCAAGGCAGGAGAAATTATCAGCCGGTTGTCGGTTATCGTGGGAGGAAAGGGTGGAGGTCGGCCGGATATGGCCCAGGGCGGTGGTGGCAAACCGGAGGAGTTAGGGAAAGCCCTTGAGGCCCTGCATGACATAATCAAAGAAAACTAATCCCCCCACCAGTTAAAAGGATTTAGCTTTTGCAACCAGGAAGACCCCCTTTTTTTCTTTGGCTCCTCCTGTTCTTCCGGCTCTTCAGACAGTCTTTCTTTGCATTTACTAAAGTATTCAAGTGCCTCGTGGTATTGGCCGAGATCGGGGTAGTTTTTTACAAGATAACGATACCGGTCCATGGCAGCCCGGTATTTCCTCATCTTGAAATAATAGTGGGCAACATATAGTTCATACTCGGCCAAGCTTATATAGCACTCCCGGATCCTGGTGCGTGCCATTGTGGCATATTTACTTTTCGGAAATCTCTTGACGAGCCTCTCGAAATCCTCTTTGGCCTTGTAGGTGTGCGATTGATCTCTGTCAATGGTACTGACCTGCATGAACCAGGACATCCCCTTTCGATACATGACATAAGGGATATTGGGATTTTTCGGGTGGAGCCTTTCAAAATCATAATAGGAATCATAGGCCTGCTCGTATTCCTTGCTATTGTAAAGGGAGTCGGCCATCTTTAGCTCAGCCTCGATAGCGAACTTTCTGTAAGGGTACCTGTCCTTTATCTTCCCAAATGCCTCGGTGGCCGACTTGTAGTAACCTTTCTCAAGGCTCTCCATGCCCTCGCTCATAAGCTGAGTCGGGAGTTCCTCTTCCTCGTCAGATGCGAACCAACTCTCCCACAGGGCGCAACCGCTTGAAAAAAAGATTATGATCGTGCCGACGATGAACCACTTCGCTATGATACTGGATTTGTACATATTGCAATTCCCGTTAAACAGTCAGAAAATTTATCCGTTATGGCTTATTGTTATTGAAATATTAGAAGTTAGTTCGCTTCGCTCACAATTGGAATGGTGGAATAATGGAACAATGGGTCTTGGGCCTCCGGCTCGTAGATGAACGATCCTACGCCTCGGAGAGAAAATGGAAAAGTGGGTTATTGGCGGAACTCTTTTTGACAGGAAAGTCAATAAAGTTAACATGGGAATAAGTTCCTTATTAAAACCAACATTCCACTATTCCATCATTCCATTATTCCATGTGTGAGGCAGGAACTCAGGCCTCAAAAAAATTTCCTTTATTCTCAATAAGTTGTAGGATTTCCGAGACGTTTAATTACAATAGCTTTTTCAG
>JAFDAP010000376.1 GCA_019313765.1 Deltaproteobacteria bacterium
ATCTCCGCAGCCAGATGGGAAAAGGCCCCGCGTTTGACAAACATGGGCAACATGGGACGTGTGGCCTCATGCCACCCGGCCCAAATGTGGAGTCTGTCGGCACCCGCGGGTACGATATGAGGCGCCAACAAAATGGAATCTTTCAGCGTCCTCCCCCCTTCCATGCTGTCCTCGGCATCGAATTTTACGCAGATGTTGAAATCGTCTCCCACTTTTTTTCTTGTTTCCTTAAGGATTGAAAAAAGGAAGGTCGCCCTTTTCAGTGTATCTCCACCATACTTGTCGTCCCTTTTGTTTGTTACAGGGGAAAGGAACTGGCTGATCAAGTAGCCGGAACTTCCCAAAATTTCGATTCCGTCGAAACCGGCCTTTCGTGCGCGTAAGGCCGCATTTGCAAAGGCCATAACCAAGTCATCTGTTTCCGCAGTCGAAAGTTCCCTGGGTGTCTCGCCGGTATAACGTGAGGCAATTGACGACGGAGCGACCGGTTGTTGTTGAAGTGCTCGACTGGAAGAATAACGGCCCGCATGATTGAGCTGGGCAACAATTTTTGCGCCTGCATTTTGAACCGCCTTTACCAGAGGGAAAAAGGCTTTTATATCATCGTCCGTTTCAAGTCGCAGTTCCTCCCGGCCTGCCCCTGCCCTGCCACCGGGGTGAACACAGATTTCTCCTGTGGTGATTAGCGCCACATCCCCTTTGGCCCTTTCAACCAAGAAGTCCGACAACTGCTTCATATGAAAGGTTGTCCCGATGGGCGCCATGAAAAACCTGTTTTTCAGGGTCAGGTTCGACATCTTGAGCGGCTCAAACAGAATGTCTAATTTTGTGTCTCTCATCATTCTCTATCTCCCTTTTGATCCTGTTTTTGTTCCGGCTTTTATTTTATTTTCCATTGAAAACCTGGTCCTCCCCCCGGGCCGTAGGCTGGGCCAGGTCAGAGCTAGATGGCTCTGCCTTGGATTTTTGTGTCTAAAAATACAAATTACAAGCACCAAATTACAAATACCATGCCAAAGGCAGGCAAGAATCTCAAATTCCAATATTGATGGACTCGTAAAAAATCGAAAAGTTCTTTTTTCCGTCATTCCGGCGAAAGCCGGAATCCAGTGTTTTCGGAAACTTATGATTGAACTGGACCCCGGCTTTAGCCGGGGTGACGACTTTTTACGAGTTTGTCAATATTCAATGACCAAAACCTTCAAGGACAATACATTGTTTGAATTTTCGAATTTTGGTCATTGGAATTTGTTTGATATTTGGGATTTGATATTTGGAATTTCAATAAGGCAATAAAACTCCAACAATGAAAATCCCCTCTGGGGATAACCAAAGCCTGGTCGTCCCACCGGGCCGTAGGCCCTATCGGCCGGAGGCTGGGCCAGGATTTTTACCCCTTAAGGTCAATAAGCTCCATACGGTTATTTGCATCAGGATGCTTTCTCGACGGCCCCTCGGTCAGGACCACCAGGTTTCCTTCCAACCCCTGGGACTGCAGCAGGTTTCCGGCGAATGCTTTCCAGTCGTCCGGGTGGTCGGGTTCGTGTGCCGGATAGACTCCATAGGAAAACTGGAGCCGCTGGCATGTCGACTCCAGTGAACTGACAGCAGTTATCCACACGGGCAGCCTGAAGCGGGCGATGCTTCTTGCGGTTGCACCACTACGGGTAGGGACAATAACAACTGCGGGGGAAATACGTCTAACCGTGGTCTCAACGCTCAAGGCAATCAGGTCCGTTAAACTCACATCGCTGTCCCTGCCATGGGGCGTCGGGGCATTTTGCACGCCATAGGGACGACGGTGAGGCTCAATGGCCGCGGCGATTTTGGCTAACATGTCCACGGCTTCGACCGGATACTTTCCCATTGCCGACTCCTCGGAGAGCATGACGCAGTCCGTGCCGTCAAGTATGGCGTTCGCCACATCCGTGGACTCCGCACGGGTGGGTCGCGTGTTTTTGGCCATGGACTCCAACATCTGCGTGGCGGTGATTACCGGTTTACAGTGCAGGTTTGCCTCGCTCATCAGGCGCTTTTGGGCGACAGCTATTCGCTCGATCGGTATTTCCACGCCAAGGTCTCCCCTGGCGACCATGATGCCGTCTGCGGCATCGAGGATTTCGTCAATACGGTCAAGGGCCCTGGACCGCTCGATCTTGGCGATGATGAACGGATTGTGCCCCAAGGCCGATGCTGCGTCGCGCACGGCGGCAATATCCGCAGCGCTTTCCACAAAGGACTGGCTGACCGCATCCAAGCCCTGCTCCATGGCAAATTTCAGGCACTCGTGATCGTGATCGGTAAACGCCTTGATGCCAAGATCAATCCCGGGCAGGTTAAGGCCCTTGCGGGACCTCAATTCGCCCCCAACCAGGACTCGGCACAGCACGTCATTTCCTACCACCTTAACGACTTCCACTTGAATGAAACCGTCATTGAGATACAAGGTATCCCCCAACTTTACCACATTCGGCAGGCGAGTGAAGCTTATTGATACACGTTCGTTGCTGCCGGTAATATCTTCCGTCGTCAGTGTGAACGAGTCGCCTGACTTTAACTCAATCGGCTCTTTGGCCAATTTGCCGATGCGCATCTTGGGGCCGGGCAGGTCTCCCATGATTGCGACACGCAGGCCGGTTGCTTGTGAGGCTGCGCGGATCGTCTCAATCACCTTCTTATGGCTCTCAAAATCGCCGTGCGAAAAGTTGAGACGCGCCACGTTCATTCCTGCCCGGATCATTTGTTCCAGGACCTCCGGGGACTCGGAAGCCGGCCCGATAGTGCAGACGATCTTGGTCTTATTGGCTGGTAGTGTCATGGGGTTCTCCTTCAAGTAAACATCCTCGCCCGGAGGACCTGGCTTTAGTTTAACCCCATGGGGGTTAGACGGTTTTCGTTATTAGGTTGCGCGGCTCGTTTCGTCTTTCGTCAGTCGGTTGCGGGGTTTTTACCGAAAACCGCATTACGAATACCGATACGAGCGTCGCAACC
>JAFDAP010000377.1 GCA_019313765.1 Deltaproteobacteria bacterium
CAAAAATCCAAGGCAGAGCCATCTAGCTCTGACCCCCGCGTAGCGGGATCTTCGACGGTCCCAGCCTCCGGCCCATAGGGCCTACGGCCCGGAGGGAGGACCAGGTTTTCAATGTAAGAATAAATCCAGTCCATCCTGTAAATCCTGTCAAAAAGTTTTTAAATGTTTTTTCAAAAATTCCTGAACGAGGCCGGTAATTTCTTCCGTGGCATCTTCAAGGACATAATGGCCGCAGTCCGGAAAACGGTGTACCTGGGCCTGCGGGAAAATGTCAGTCCACTCCTTTAGAAAATGTTTGTCAAACACAAAGTCCTTATCCCCCCAGCAAATGAGCACCGGAAGATTACGAAACATGGAAAGTTCTTCCTGCACCTTTGTGACCAGGTCATAAGCCTCGTCTCCGGGTCGCAGGGGAATGTCCTTAACGAACCTCAACGTGGCAATGCTGTTTTCCTCATACGGGGCACAGTAGGCCTTGCGGACTTCTTTTGACATTGGCTTACGTCTGCAACATATGCGCGCGGCCACGCGGCTGAAGGTATTGTATTTTTGAATGAGCAGTGCGCCAAGCACCAGGTCGCGGGAAAGCCACAGGAGCCAGGGAAAAGGTTTGGTGTCGGGCTTATGAAACGCGGCTGTATTCAAAAGTACAATACGGCCTATGCTTTCGGGATGCCGCACGGCATAGGCCATTCCGATCATCCCTCCCCAGTCGTGAAGTATCAAGGTGATATTCTCATTAATTTCAAGATGCCTCAAAAGGGCCTCAAGATCGTCCACGCGCCGGGCGAGGGTATAATGATAATGCTGATCATCCGGCTTATCCGAAAAACCGCACCCCATGTGATCCGGTACAATGGAACGATAGGAGCCTCGTAGGGCCTTTACCAGTTCCCGGTAATAGAAGGACCACGTGGGGTTTCCGTGTATCATTACAATTGGATCACCGCTCCCTTCATCTAAGTAATGATAACGAAGGCCTTTCAGGTTAAGATAGTGCCCGTCAAATGGATAGAGGTGTTTGGGAATTTTCATTTTATCATTCTTTTATGGGTTTCGTACCTCAACCCACCCTACGAGATGAATGTAACCTTTTTTCGTAGCGCAGAGCTTTAGCTCTGCCATTTTGATGCAGGGCTAAAGCCCTGCGCTACGCGATGAGAGAGAATGCACGTAAAAAGGTTACACTCCTACGAGATGGTAAATTTCATTGAGTTACATCTAACCGCACAGGTCGAAATTATTTGTAAGCGGGCACGGTGGCCCGCCCTACGATTTTATATTCAGGCACTTTAGGGTACTTCCACTGCAAGCGCTGCCGTGTAATCGGGGCCCACGTCCAGGTCCTCGATGGACCATTTAGCAACTTCCAGCGGGTCCAGACGATGGCCAAGTAGTGCTGCCGGTTCCCCGGGCGTCAGGGAGACTTGAAACTGATCGGCAGGGGAAGAAAAACCCGCACCTTTTGCCTTCAAGTAGGCCTCCTTGCGGGTCCAGCAGTTGAAGAACCCCTGTCTTTGTTGATCCTTCGGCAGTTTTCGCAAGGCTTCGACCTCTTGCGGCGAAAAGTATCGCTCTGCTATCTTAATGCAGTCCAGGTCAGGCCGCACTTTTTCAATATCAACGCCCACTGCCTGTCCCGATGTCACTGCATAAAGGGCCAGGCCATGTGAGTGAGACATGTTAAAACATGTCCCCGTGCTTTCGAATTTCCCTGCCAATGCAGGTTTGCCATAAGGACCGTATTGAAACTCCAGATTCTCGGGTTTTGTATTTAGATAGGGTGCGACAATAACCCTCAAATAGTATCGGCCGGCTATGAAACTGTTCCTCACCTTTTCGAATCTAAGCCGTTGGATTTTTTTGCGTTCATCTTTGGAGAGGAACCGCTGAAGAGATTCCAGGGAATCCTTTTCCACTTCAAGGGACACACACCAGACATCCGCGTGGCGTGTTATTACATCTATTTTCCGGGGCTTCACCACACAAGCCCTAACATAAGGCAGTTGAGGCCGCTTCCTATTCCCAAAAAGCCTACGCGGTCACCGGGATTGAGGAATTCGTTTTCCTCGGCCAATGCGGCCGTAAGCGGGAGGGAAACGGTTCCCATGTTGCCTAAGTATGCATAGGAGGGAAAATCCTTTTCCGCCGGGATTCCCAGGGTCTTTAGAATCAGGTCCTGGTGGGCCGATCCCACCTGATGACAGATAATCTTGTCCACCTGATCCCCTGTCCAGTTCATCTCCTTCAGGAATGATTCCCATGTAAGTGCGCCCAGCTCGACGCCGTATTTCATGACAGAAACGGAATCCGTGGACATGGACTGGGTGAATAGGTTTGTTTCCTGAGTGTTGATGCCCCAGCGGCACAGGCCATAGTATTCCGGGGCGGTCCTGGTTACGCCGCCTATTAGTTTTGTGCGTTTTGTGGAAGAAAAAGAGCCGTCCGTGACCAGTACGGCCACGGCCCCGGACCCGCCGGTCAATGTGGCCAAAGAGGTCATGAACAGGTCCATGCGCTTGGCTTTAAGCATGCCTTCTATCATAATGTCATTGATGGGCCTTGCGGTTTCACAGGAGACCACCAGTCCTGCCTTGATCTGCCCTAATTCAATGCGGTTTGCAATGTCTATCATACCGTTCAAAACGCCTAAACAGGCATTGCTTAGATCGTAAACCATGGCCCCGGTATTGACGCCCAGCCCGGCTGCCACGCGGCATGCTGTTGCAGGTTCGAAATTTTCACGGCAAACACCCGCATAGACGAGCACTTCAATGTCTTGAGGCCTGACCCGGGACAACGCAAGCGTTTTGTGGGCCGCGGAAATGGCCCCTGTTGAGAGTTCATATCCTTCATCCCACCATCGTCGTTCTATGATGCCCGTCAGGGCCTCTAATTGCCCTTCCGATATGTGAAGAGCCTCATACATGGGTTTGAGCCGGGCCTCCAATTCCGAGGAAGTAACAACGACCGGCGGCAGTTCGTAACC
>JAFDAP010000378.1 GCA_019313765.1 Deltaproteobacteria bacterium
CAGGAGTTTGAGCATAGCGCGGTAGTGAAGGACAAATGGGTCAGAAAAGACCTTCATCCGGCCCAAGGTGCCCTTGACGGAATCAGATCTGGTATAGGAAACGCCCCCCCCGCTTACTCTCCTTTCAAGTTCCTTGATCCCGCCGGCTAAGGATATGACCTTTTGGCACAGTTCTTTTCCCAATTCACCTTTGACGCATTGATCGTTTGTGCTCTTTTCAGCCTCTTGCAGGCGCCTGGAAATATCCGTAACCCCTTCCACCTTTTCATTCAGATTAATGTCATCAGCAGGCTTGCCCACGAATTGTTTCTCAAGCTCCGCAATATGGTTTTTCAAGACCTCGATATTCTGTTCTATGCCGGCTCCCATCTTTTTTAAAAAAGGATCTTCACAAACATACATGACCGCCATCCTCAGTATAACGGCCTTATCCTTGATCTCGTTCAGGGCGCGATCAGGGTCCTGGGGGCCACCGTTTTTCAAGTCAATTCTTTCTGTGGTCATTTCTCAATCCATGATAAAATCGCTTCACGATTTTATGTGACGTCCCGCCACATGCGGGACTAAAAAAGCGAACTAATAGCGAACTCATATCGTGGTTAACATATCTCATTAAAAAACACAAGTCCCTCAGTTTAGAACTTCCTGCCATCGCCTCAAGAGCGCTTCCGGGCCCAGGGGACCAAAGTCATTTCTCTCCATAAACTGAAAAATATCATAACGATTACCCTTCTCCCACCATTTTTTTAGAATTTTCCCGGTTTCGGAGTGAAATATCCATTTAAACCCCAGCATATCTTTCAGCCGTTCCTCCATTATCGCCTCGGCCATCCATCCTAAGATATAATCCAGGCTGTAAAACTCAGACACCAGATCAAAGAGGTGGCTTTCCGGTTGATAGTAAAAGCCGGTATAACGGGCCATCAATTCCGCATAAGGTTCTCCGTTTGAAAGATCGCCGCTCGAAAACATTTCGTACTCCGCTAAAAACTTGGCCGCATATCGCCTGAACACGGAAAGGTCCTTAAGTACCTTGTGATAGAATATTTTTTCTGCATTCTCCCGGTTGAGCCCTAAATAATCCTCTAAGAAAGGCCGGGACATGGTCAAATTCTGTAAAAGGAATGCGAACGACTCGGACAGGCTAAAGGATGTGGTCATGTCACGATCGACAATCGAAAGCCCGGGCGAGGTAAAAACGGCCGAGAGACCGTGACCGAGTTCATGCCACAGGGTTTCCAGGTCAACCCATCCCCCTTCTGGCTTCATAAGGATATAGACTTCTTCCGGAACCTGAAGGATAAAGCACATGGCCTGTGGGCTCTTGCCCTCTTCCCGGCCCAATTCCAGGTTCAGACCCGGCGTTTTCTTAAGATCGATCCCCCAGTATTGAAAAAACTCTGTCAATGATTTCATCATCTTTATAGGAAAAAGGCCATCGAACTCTCCGAGACCCAGGATATTTATGGCATCAAACCGGGTAAGTTCTTTCATGGGCCGGTCAAAGCGCCGGCGAGCCCATTGGTCCATAACAGGAAAATACAGTTCATCGGTCTTCTGAAGGAAATCCTTCAGGATTTCGTAGTAACGAGGGTAGTCAATTCCCTTTTTCGCATGACAGTAATCTATGTAGTTTTCAAACCCAAAGTCTTTCCGCAGGATTTCAAGCATTATTTTCCAGTAATTGAGTGGGAAGGGTTTGAGGAACTTACAGAGGGGACCGGTCTCTTTCTGAAGGGTCTGTCTTTTGTCAAAGGTGCTGCCCTTCTGGCACCAGGAGATGATGTCCCGGAAGTATATCTTTTGGCCGTTCACGTTGGCCGCGGCACCCCTCATCCAGGTCCGCATCTCGGTCTCGTGGGGTAGAAGGTCCCGTTGCAGATAATGGTCAATCAAGGCATGTTCGAGGCGTGTCCTGGTTCCCCTGTCTTCAATTTCCTGAATACGTGCCAGGGTATCAAGGCTTATGAAATCCTCATAGCCTTCGTAGATCCGGTAGGCCTCAAAAGGTATCTTGTCACCTTTCCACAGGGCAAGGGCCTCTAAGTTCCACCGGTAATTCAGATGGTGAAGGGTGTTTTCGATGTCAGATAGGCTTAAATTGCTTTTCAAGGGGATCACCGGATAAACCAATAGGGGAAGTCAAATCCAGGAGCATGGAACCTCTGTTACTGCGAGGCCTTTTCCACCCTGACCGCGCAGACCTTAAACTCGGGAATCCTGGCAATGGAACCATGTGCGGGGTTAGTAAGGACATTAGCACAGCTTTCACCGGAATGAAAGGGCATAAACACCAGGCCCTGCTATTCAGACAGCTTTTCGATTTTCACGGCACTTACCTTGAACTCCGGGATCTTGGCTAAAGGGTCAAAGGCCTCCGCGTTGGTCAGCACATTGGTCGGTACTTCGCCAAAGTGAATGGGCAGGAAAACGGTGCCAGGTAGCACAGACTTGGTCAGATTAGCAGGCGCATCTATATCACCTCTTCGAGAGGAAAGGATCAGTATATCCCCATTCTTCACGGCCAACTTCTCCGCATCTTTGGGATTAATATCCACATAGCCCGTTTTTTGTTCCACATCGAGATGCTTAGAGATCCTTGTCATCGTGCCGGTGTGGAAGTGTGCGAACATCCGCCCGGTGGTTAGAAAGTATGGATATTCCTCATCGGGCATTTCCGCAGGATCCTGGTAGTCAATGGCAAAGAACTTGCCTTTACCACGGGTAAATTGATCCTTGTGCAGGTATGGAGTTCCCGGATGTTCCTTATCCGGGCAGGGCCACTGGAGGCCGTCCAACCCCATGCGCTCGTAGGTCATTCCGGCATAACTTTTTGGTGTCAACGAAGCCATCTCATTAAATATATGTTCGGGAGACTCATAGCTCATCTCATAGCCCATTGCGGTTGAAAGCCTGCAGATAATTTCCCAGTCGGCTAAAGTATTTCCAATGGGATCGATCGCTTTTCGGATTTGCATACAGCGGCGTT
>JAFDAP010000005.1 GCA_019313765.1 Deltaproteobacteria bacterium
AGACTTACATGATTCCCAACAATAATCCCGACCCATCCGTTCGACTTGAGCATCTCATCACCGCCATCAAATTAGTCTACGCGTCAACCTACTACGAAAGTCCCAAGGCATTTTCCAGAAGCACTTCAAAGCAACCCCAGGAAGAGGCAATGGCCGTTATCATCCAGCTACTTTCCGGAAAGGAATATGGAGACTATTTTTACCCGGCTATTTCCGGCGTGGCCCAGTCCTATAATTTCTACCCGGTATCCCATATGAAATCGGAAGAAGGAATTGCCCACATAGCCTTAGGTTTTGGCAAAACCGTTGTGGAAGGAGAAAAGACTCTGCGCTTCTCTCCCAAATATCCAAAGATCATGCCCCAGTTTTCCTCGGTGCAGGACATCCTTACGAATGCGCAGCGCTTCCTTTATGCTTTAAGAATCAAGAACGGTGTTGAAGATCCCATGTTATGGAAGGATTCCAACCTTGAAAAAAGGGAAGTGGATGATGCTGAAAAGGAATTTCCCGTAAGGACACTTGCCAGCACTTATGTGCCTGAAGAGGACCGTATCAGGGACACGGGCTATATCCAGGGGCCTAAAATACTGACATTTGCCCAGGTATTAAAATATGACATCTTTCCCTTGCCCCAGTTGTTGTCTGATTTGCTTGAATTGGGACGAAAGGGGATGGGATGTCCTATTGAAATTGAGTTTTCAGTCAACCTGAGCCCGGACAAAAAACGCAAAAGCGATTTCAATTTTCTCCAGATCAGACCGATGGTTGCCGATGAAGAACGTTTTCAGGTTGAAATTACATCCGAGGAGTTTGAAAAGGCATTCTGTCGTTCCACACAGGCCCTGGGAAACGGAAAAAATGAGAAGATCGCGGATATTGTTTTTGTAAAGCCCGAAGATTTTGATACCAAAGCCACTGTTCAGATCGCAGAGGAAATTGGGAATATTAACGCTGGTTTGCTCAAAGAAAAACGCCCGTACCTGTTAATTGGTCCTGGGAGATGGGGTTCTTTCGACAGGTGGCTCGGCATACCGGTTCAATGGCGGCATATTTCAGGGGTGGGCGCCATTATTGAACTGAGGAATGAAAAATTAAAGGCCGACCCTTCACAGGGGTCACATTTTTTTCAGAATATCACATCCTTGGGGATCCATTATATCACGGTTACCGAAGGGGCCGAATCAGAAGATCACTTTGACTGGAAATGGCTGAATTCCCTGCCTGTTGTTCAGGAAACGACTTTTTTGAGGCACGTCAGGCTGGAAAAACCATTGATACTGAAAATTGACGGAAGGAAATCTCAAGGTGTGATCATTGGGGTGTAAGGATTGGCGATTGTTGATTGACCATTGACTATAGTAAACAGTGTTCATCATTTTCAATCGTCAATCTGCAATCGAAAATCAAAAATCATATAGGAGGTTACTTATGTCGGACATTTTAAAATTCATCAAGGCAAGAGACCCGGGAGAAAAAGAGTTTCATCAGGCAGTGCAGGAGATCCTGGAAACGGTCCAGCCTGTTCTGGACCGAAATCCCGAATACCGTCAATCTGCTGTGCTGGAAAGGATAACTGAGCCCGAGCGGGTAATTATGTTCCGTGTCCCCTGGATGGACGACCAGGGACAGGTGAATGTAAATCGTGGATTCAGGATAGAGATGAGCAGCGCGATCGGTCCTTACAAGGGAGGCCTTCGCTTTCATCCTTCGGTAAACCTCAGCATTCTGAAGTTCCTGGCTTTTGAGCAGGTCTTTAAGAATGCCCTGACCACCCTCGCAATGGGGGGCGGTAAGGGTGGTTCCGACTTTGATCCCAAAGGGAAATCCGATAATGAGGTCATGCAGTTCTGCCAGAGTTTCATGACCGAGCTCTCCCGTCATATCGGCCCGAATACGGATATTCCTGCAGGGGATATCGGGGTAGGGGCCAGGGAAATCGGTTTCCTCTTTGGCATGTATAAGAGATTACGCAACGAATTCACAGGAGTGCTGACCGGCAAGAGCCTTGGCTGGGGAGGAAGCCTTATTCGCCCCGAAGCCACCGGTTACGGTTGTGTCTATTTTGCCTCTGAGATGTTAGCAACCAGGGATGACAGCCTTGAAGGCAAGACCTGTCTCGTGTCAGGCTCGGGAAACGTGGCCCAGTACACAGTGGAAAAACTCATAGAATTGGGCGGCAAGGTGGTCACCCTTTCCGATTCGTCGGGTTATATCTATGATGAGGAGGGTATTGACAAGGACAAGTTGGCCTTTGTCATGAGGCTTAAGAATATCAAACGCGGCAGGATCGTCGAATACATCGATAAGTATTCCGAGGCGGCGTATACTGAAGCTGATTCGACCCTTGATTACAATCCGCTCTGGAACCACAAGGCCGACTGCGCCTTCCCCAGCGCCACACAGAATGAGATCAATGGAAAAGACGCCCAGAACCTGGTCAACAACGGGGTACAATTAGTGGCTGAGGGCGCCAACATGCCATCCACCCCTGAAGCGATCAACATCTTCTTAGATAACAAGCTTCTCTATGCACCGGGCAAGGCGGCAAATGCCGGCGGCGTGGCCGTATCAGGGCTGGAAATGGCCCAGAACAGCATGCGGTTGAACTGGCCCAGAGAAGAGGTCGATAACCGCCTCAAAATAATCATGAAAAGCATCCATCAGAGCTGCATTGACGCGGCCGCCGACTATGGCCAGCCAGGCAATTATATGGCAGGGGCCAATATCGCGGGTTTTGTGAAAGTGGTTAATGCCATGCTGGATCAGGGCCTGGTGTAAGGAGGATTGAATATAATGTCAGACAAGAAGGCAGACCTGGCAGGACCTGGGATAGGAGACTATACCGAGTTAGAGAAGATCCTGCCCCGGGACTATAGTTCCTTATTAGACCCAAAGGAAACACAGGAAGCTATTACTGCGCTTAAAAACTACATCGAGGAGAATCTGTGCAAGGAACTCAACCTGATAAGGGTCACGGTCCCCCTGATAGTGGACGTTGAGAGCGGAGTGAACGACTATCTGGACCGGGACGGCTCACGCACCCCGGTCCAGTTTCATATTTCAAATGATTATGACAAAAACCCGATTGATGCCCAGGTCGTGCAGGCCGCAACCAAGTGGAAGCGCATGGCGCTGAAGCAGTTCGGAATGGAAGTGGGCGAGGGCCTGTATACCGACATGCACGCAGTGCGCAAGGACTATTTCCTTGATCACGATCACAGTGCATATGTGGACCAGTGGGACTGGGAACTGGTGATAACGGACGAGCAGCGCAACCTGGAGTATCTGACGCAAGTGGTGGAAAAACTGTGGAAAGTCCTAAAGGGCGCAGAGGTCCATGTCCAGAAGATTTTCCCACAGCTAAAGACAGACAGGTATCCCGACCTGCCCGAAAAGCTTACATTCCTGCATGCCGAGGACATCCTTGACATGCATCCCGACCTGCCGCGCAAGGAGCGCGAGACGGAGATCGTTAAAAAATATGGCGCAGTCTTCATCTACGGAATCGGCTGGACCCTTAAGGACGGCTACCCGCACGAATTAAGGGCACCGGACTACGACGACTGGGTTATAGAGACAGAGTCCAAAGACGGCAGGCCGATGCATGGTCTTAATGGTGATATTCTTGTGTGGAACCCGGTGACAGAGCGCCGTCACGAGCTTACGTCCATGGGTATCCGCGTCAACGCCGAAACACTTAAACAACAATTAGAGATTACCGGACAGCTTGATTTCCTCAAGTTCCCATACCACCAGGCAATAATAAACAACCAAATACCGCTCAGCATCGGTGGTGGCATCGGGGAGTCCCGTACCTTCATGGTTATACTCAAAAAGGCACACATTGGAGAGGTCAGTGTCACGGTATGGCCGAAGGTACTCAAGGAGATTTGTAAGAAGAAGAATATCCATGTCCTGGAGTGAACGGCAGAGAACCTCCTATTTCTCATTCCACCTTGACTTGAAACCTTCAGTTTTCTATATTCACCAAGAATTTCCTTTTTTCGGAGTCCGGCACTCAGCACAGCCTGAGTGCCGGACGTTCAATAAAATTGCGACGCAATTTTATAACTTTAAAGGAGTTTTATATGCCTAAACGTGACGACATCAAGAAAGTGATGATTATCAGTTCAGGGCCGATTGTTATCGGTCAGGCCTGTGAGTTCGATTATTCCGGGACACAGGCGTGCAAGGCCCTTAGAAAGCTGGGTTACGAGATTGTCTTAGCCAATTCCAACCCCGCGACCATCATGACCGACCCGGGCATGGCCGAAGCCACCTATATAGAGCCCCTAAATTTAAGGACCATGGAAGAAATTATTGAAAAGGAGCGGCCTGATGCCCTTCTCCCCAATCTCGGGGGCCAGTCCGGCCTGAACCTTTCCTCGGAACTGGCCCGCACCGGCGTGCTCGATAAATACGGCGTCAAGATAATCGGGGTTGAAGTCGATGCGATCAAGCGCGGCGAAGACCGGATTGCCTTTAAGGAAACCATGGGCCGCCTGGGCATTGAAATGCCTAAGAGCGATCCGGCCTTCAGTGTTGAAGAGGCTGAAAAGATCGCGGATACCTTAGGTTATCCCGTGGTAATAAGGCCTGCTTATACCATGGGAGGAACGGGCGGCGGCCTGGTTTACAATGTGGAGGAATTACGAATAATTGCAAGCCGCGGCCTGTCTGCGAGCCTTGTGAACCAGATTCTGGTAGAGGAATCGGTTTTGGGGTGGGAAGAACTGGAATTAGAGGTGGTGCGGGATGCAAAGAACCAAATGATTACGGTCTGTTTTATCGAGAATGTGGATGCCATGGGCGTTCACACGGGCGATTCCTACTGCACGGCCCCCATGCTCACCATTGACCCCGAGCTTCAAAAGCGGCTTCAGAAATATTCCTATGACATTGTAGAGGCAATTAAGGTCATAGGCGGCACCAATACCCAGTTTGCCCATGACCCCAAGACCGGCAGGGTGGTTGTGATAGAAATCAACCCGAGGACGTCAAGATCATCGGCCTTAGCCTCAAAGGCCACTGGTTTTCCAATCGCCCTTATTTCCGCCATGTTAGCGGGCGGCATGACCTTGGATGAAATTCCTTACTGGAGAGAAGGTACCTTGGACAAATACACACCATCCGGGGATTACGTGGTGGTTAAGTTTGCCCGTTGGGCCTTTGAAAAATTCGAGGGGGCCGAGGATAAATTGGGCACCCAGATGCGGGCCGTGGGTGAGGTCATGAGTATAGGCAAGAATTATAAAGAGGCATTCCAGAAGGCCATTCGATCATTAGAGAATGGCCGGTACGGCCTGGGGTTTGCTAAGGACTTCCATGAAAAGCCTCTCGATGATCTTTTGGATCTTTTGGCCGAGCCATCAAGCGAACGCCAGTTTATCATGTATGAGGCCCTCAGAAAAGGGGCCGGCGTCGAAACCCTCCATGAAAAGACCCATATCAAACAATGGTTTATTGAGCAGATGAAGGAGTTAGTGGATTTAGAGGAGGAAATTCTTAAATACAGGGGAAAAGAACTTCCCGACGCCCTGCTTACTCAGGCCAAAAAAGACGGATTTTCGGACCGGTACCTCTCGGGCCTTCTGCAGATATCCGAAAAAGATGTCAGGGAAAAACGCACCGTCCTGGGCGTTGTGGAAGGGTGGGAACCCGTTCCTGTAAGCGGAGTGGAAGACGCGGCCTACTACTTTTCCACCTACAATGCCCCTGACAGGGTAGAGACCAGCGGAAGGCGCAAGATCATGGTGTTGGGCGGCGGGCCGAACAGGATCGGGCAGGGGATTGAATTCGACTATTGCTGTGTTCATGCGGCCCTTGCCATACGGGATGAAGGCCTTGAGTCAATCATGGTCAACTGCAATCCCGAAACAGTTTCCACCGATTATGACACATCGGACAAGCTCTACTTTGAGCCGCTCACGGTGGAGGACGTCCTGAGCATTTATGAAAAAGAGAAACCCGAAGGCGTCATAGTTCAATTCGGGGGCCAGACACCCCTGAATATTGCAAATGAACTGGCCCAGGCCGGCGTTAAAATCATCGGGACTTCGCCTGATGCCATTGACTTAGCCGAGGATCGCGACCGCTTTCGCAAGAAGATGAGCAAATTAGGCATACCCGAACCCGAATCGGGCATGGCGAGCACCCTGGAAGAGGCCCTTAAGGTGGCTGAAAGGATAGGTTATCCCCTGATGGTCAGGCCCTCCTATGTGTTGGGTGGACGGGCCATGGAGGTGATCCATGACGATGAAATGCTTCGGCATTATGTGGGGGCGGCCGTGGATGTGTCTCCCGAACGGCCGATCCTCATCGACAAATTCCTGGAAAATGCCATTGAGGCGGAGGCGGACGCCATTTCAGACGGCACGGACGCCTTTGTGCCTGCTGTCATGGAACATATCGAATTGGCCGGGGTCCATTCCGGGGATTCGGCCTGTGTGATACCTCCCATCAGTATACCGGCCAAGCACTTAGATACCATTTATAATTATACTAAGAAAATCGCCGTTGAGTTGAACGTGGTCGGGTTGATGAACATCCAGTATGCAATTGCAAATGATACGGTTTATATCCTCGAGGCCAACCCCAGGGCATCCCGAACCGTACCGCTTGTGTCAAAGGTCTGCAACATCTCCATGGCGCGCATTGCCACTCAGCTCATGTTGGGCAAAAAGTTAGCAGATCTTGACATCAGACCGAAAACGATCCCCCACTTCGGGGTTAAGGAGTCTGTATTTCCCTTTAATATGTTTCCGGAGGTGGACCCCATCTTAGGTCCTGAAATGCGATCCACGGGAGAAGTATTAGGCATGGCCGATTCGTTCGGCCTCGCATTTTATAAATCCCAGGAGGCAGCCCAGCAGGTACTCCCCTCTGAGGGGACCGTGCTCCTTACAGTATCCGAGTTGGACCGGCCGGCCGTCTTGGAGGTGGCCCGTCAGTTTGATAAGCTGGGCTTCAAGATAAAAGCGACCAACGGCACCCACAAATTCTTAGCCGGCCATGGCATCGTGTCGGAGCCGGTTTTGAAGATGCATGAGGGTCGTCCCAACATCGTGGATGGGATTATGAACGATGAGATTCAATTAGTCATAAACACCCCCAGCGGCAAGCTTAGCAAGCATGATGATTCGTATATCCGGAAGTCGGCCATCAAGTATAAGGTGCCGTACATTACCACATTAGCGGCCGCCTTGGCCGCAGCAAGGGGCATTGACAGGAACCGGAAAGGCCATGGAACCGTCAAGTCGCTCCAGAGTTATCACGCTGATATCAGATAATAAAATTGCTCCGCGATTTTATAAGGGAGAATAAAAATGGACGGAATTGTCGGTCTTTATGGTCTGGACGATGATGAACTGGTGGGAAAGGCGTTTTTGGCAACAGGGGCATGTCAGCACAGGGGCAAGGCCAGTACCGGGCTGGCCATAGGGAATTCAAAGGGGATCTATGTGCATAAAGGTTTAGGCAGGATCGCCGAAGTAATAGATTACAACACAATCAGGACGTTTCAAGATTTAGAGCCCGTGGCCGCTATTGGAAATATCGGTTATACGAAAAGAAAAATTGCTGAAAAAATAAATGTTGAGCCAATAGAAATTTATCCGAAAGCCAATTCTAAATTAAAAGTTGTCTTAACCATGGACGGTTATCTTATCAAAGAGGACGATTTGAGGGCCGAGCTTGAACCGGATTACGACCTGCAGACCGATAATAAGACCGAAATCATCGGCGCTTTGTTACATAAATACATTACACAGGAAGGCATTAAATTTGAAGCCGGTGAAAAACTTCTGGATAGATTGCACGGCAGGGCGACCTTTGCCTTAACCGCTTTGGTTCATGATGGCAAAGATATCTATTTGATTGCCTTAAATGATGCCAGGGCGTTTGAGCCTTTCTGTTATGCAACCATTAACGGCACCTTTGTTGCGAGTTCCGAATCATGTTCACACAGGAGATTGAACGGGTTGACAGAAAGGGAATATGACGGCGGAGAGATGACCATATGCTCGTCAGGGGGAAATGAAACAAAGAGATTGAGAGAGGAACCCCTGATGCCGGATATATTCCAGGGCGTCTATTTCGGGAATGTCGGTTCGCTGTTCAGGGGAAAGGAAATATTCCAGCTGAGAAAAGAGCTGGGTCTGGAACTGGTTTATCATTATAAGACCTCAAAGGCTGATATTGTCATCCCCAACCCGGAATCCGGCTGGGGTGTCACAGTGGGCATAGCAGAAGGTCTTAAAAAGCGTTTGTACCCTGCCATTATCAAACTTCCACAATCTGTCAGGACGTTTCAGGAGGGTGAGCAACAAACAAGGTCTCAGGAAGTCGGGCTGAAGTTCGGCGGCATTGATTCCCTGTTAGGAAATCAAAATGTTGCAATGGGGGATGACAGCATTGTAAGGGGAAGCGTTAGTGAAGGCGGCTCCGTCTGGGTGGTATACAATGCGGGCGCAAAGTTCATCGAGTTCTGGATATCCTATGGCCCCATGTTTTTCCCTTCGTTCAAGGAGTGGCACCGCGGCATCGAGTGTTTAAATGAACTTGCTGTCCAGAGGGCCTTTAAAGACGATAACCCTTATGATAAGACATTAGATGAAGTCAATAAGGCCGTGGCAAAACTTGTCGGTGTTGATGAGGTAAAATATAACCTTAAGGAAAAAATCAGAAAAATCGCGGGAGACGGTTCTTTCCAGGCAATGGATGCAAGTTATCCCATAGATGAGGAATTCTGGCCGGACTGGCTCAAGATAGAATTTGATAAGTTCAATCGCTACCGGAAAAGTTAATTCCGTCATGAGCTTTTCTCTTTGACAAAAAAGGAAAATAAATCTAAATTAAAAACTAGAATTTGAAACGACTTCGTACAAAGGAGTGCGGGATCGTTAGGGCTGAAGAGAATAGAGACAAAGACGTTTGTACCCCTGGCTGGTGGGGGTGGCGTCTTTTTTTGTTTGTATCAAGGTCAATATTGATAAGCCGTAAGAAGTCCATCTCCCATCCCCTGTCGGAGATCCCGTCTTGGCGGGGTAGTGAGGGAATCGTGTCTGAAAAGTATGAAGAAAAATGAGATTAGTAAAGATATGACAAAAATTTTCAGCAATATGTTTGGCGGTTTTCCGGCCGGCAAAGGGTTATATGATCCGCGGAATGAGCATGACGGGTGCGGTGTCGGGTTTCTTGTTAATATTGACGCCACAAAAAGTCATGTGATTATCGAGGATGGGATTAAGGTCCTGAAAAACCTGGAACATCGCGGCGCAATCGGGGGTGACCTGAAGACGGGAGATGGCGCAGGAATCCTGTTCCAGATTCCGGACTTATTTTTACGGCGTGAATGCAAGATTAGCGGTATGTCTTTGCCTGACCCGGGTACATATGGCGTGGGCATGATCTTTATGCCGCAATCTCCTGATTTGAGAGCGGCATGTTCCAAAATAATTGAAGAAACCGTTCTCTCTGAAGGTCTCAAGTTTATTGGCTGGCGGGAAGTACCAGTTGATGCCGGGGCCATTTCAGGGACGGCAAAAGAGCGGCAGCCTGTCATAATGCAATGTTTTATCCATGGAAACGGGTTCGACAGCGCATCCCTGGAACGAAAACTCTATGTGCTTCGCAGGGAGATCGAGAGATTGGCAAATAGGGCCGTGGGAAACGATGATATTTTCTATATCCCAAGCATGTCCTGCCGGACCATCGTTTATAAGGGGCTTTTTACGGCCAGACAATTACCCCGCTTTTTCACGGATCTGGGCCATCCTGAAGTGATCAGCGCAGTTGCCGTGGTGCATCAGCGTTACAGCACCAATACTTTCCCTTCCTGGGAACTGGCACAACCTTTCCGCTACCTTGCCCATAACGGGGAGATAAATACCCTGCGCGGCAATCTGAATCACATCAGATCACGCGAACCCATGCTCAAGTCAGACCTTTTCGGGTATGACATCAAGAAGATCCTGCCAATCATCGATGAAAGGGGTAGTGATTCATCCTGCCTTGATAATGTCCTTGAACTTCTTGTAAACGCCGGTCGAACCCTACCCCATTCCATGCTGATGCTTGTGCCTGAGGCGTGGGGCGTTAAATATCCAATGGGTCCGGATGAGCGCGGATTTTTTGAGTATCATGCGGGTCTGATGGAACCATGGGACGGCCCTGCTGCAGTAGCATTCTTCGATGGCGCTCAGGTCGGTGCCATGCTGGATCGCAATGGCCTTCGGCCCGCCCGTTATACCGTCACTAAAAAAGGTTTGCTGGTTTTTGCCTCTGAAGCGGGTGTCCTGGACTTTCCGCCTGAAGATATCGCGGAAAAAGGGGCTTTGGGGCCGGGGCAGATGATCCTGGTTGATTTGGCCAAGAAGCGTATCCTCAAAAACAGGGAAATCAAGACACTCTGTGCCAGGCGCCAACCTTATCGCAGATGGGTTGAGGAGAACAAGATTACCCTGCGCGGGTTTTATGGAGATGTGGCTTCCATTAAGCCCGACTTTGACCGTCTTCTGTTTCGCCATAAGCTTTTTGGATACAGCCGTGAAGATCTTCATATGCTGATCGAGCCCATGGCCTCGAACGGACAGGAGCCGGTGGGGTCCATGGGAGCAGATACGCCCCTGGCTGTTTTTTCGGAAAAAAATCAGTTGTTGTATTCATATTTCAAACAGATTTTCGCTCAGGTGACCAACCCGGCCATCGATCCGGTCCGCGAGGAACTGGTTATGTCGCTGATGACTTTCATCGGTAACCCGGGCAATATTCTCGTGGAAATTCCCCAGAGCAGCCGTCTGATTAAATTGCAGCACCCGATCCTTGCCAATGAGGATTTGCTGCGCATGAGGCATTTGAATGTGGAGGGTTTTCATTCAAAAACTCTGCAAATGGCATTTCCTGCCGGCGGTTCCGGAGGTCAGATGGAGGTTGCCATGGAAGATCTCTGTGAACAAAGCGAGAGGGCCCTGAAGCAGGGGAATTCCTTGATCATCCTTAGTGACCGGGGGCTTTCCGAAGGTTTAGCGCCGATGCCCTCCCTCTTAGCCGTCTCAGCCGTAAATCAGTTCCTGGTTCGCAGGGGCCTGCGGACCCGCACAGGGCTTATAGTGGAGACCGGTGACGCCAGAGAAGTGATGCACATGGCCCTGCTTTTAGGCTATGGCGCAACGGCAGTGAATCCTTATGTGGCGTTTGAGACGGTTGCTGCAATGATTTTGAGGAGGGAGTTGAGCAGAGATCTGAGTGTTGCGGTGGCCTTGGAGAACTATATCAAGGCCCTTTGCAAGGGATTATTGAAAATTATGTCCAAGATGGGTATCTCAACGCTGCGAAGCTATCGGAGCGCGCAGGTCTTTGAGGCCGTTGGTCTGAACAGTGACGTGGTCAACAAGTACTTTGCGGGCACGTCTTCATGTATAGAGGGTATCGGGCTTAATGAGATTGCAACCGAGGTCAACGAGCGTCATGAGGAGGCACATAGCACGGCGCCGGATGCTCCGACTATTCTGCCAGGCGGGGGTCAGTACACATACCGCGTGGACGGGGAACGGCATTTGTGGACGCCGGAATCAATCAATGCGCTTCAGCAGGCCACCAGAAAAAATGACCGTGAGCTTTATTACAAGTATGCGGATGAGATTAATAACCAGGCCGAGAGATTGTCGACCCTTCGCGGCATGTTCCGGTTTGTAGAAACCGAGCCCGTCTCCTTGGAAGAGGTTGAACCGGCCGTCGAAATCATAAAGCGATTTGTAACAGGCGCAATGTCGTTCGGCTCCATCAGCAGGGAGGCTCACGAGACTATAGCAATTGCCATGAATCGCATAAAGGGTATGAGCAACAGTGGTGAGGGAGGAGAGGACCCTGCCCGCTACGAACTTCTTCCAAACGGGGATAACCGCTCAAGCGCAGTCAAGCAGGTGGCCAGCGGGCGTTTCGGGGTGACCACTGAATTCCTGGTTAATGCCAGGGAGATTCAGATCAAGATCGCACAGGGCGCAAAGCCCGGTGAGGGAGGGCAGTTGCCGGGGCATAAGGTCAATGAGGAGATTGCACGAGTACGTCATTCGACCCCGGGGGTTACTTTGATCTCGCCGCCGCCCCACCATGACATCTATTCTATCGAAGATCTGTCACAGCTTATCTTTGATCTGAAGAATGTCAACCCAAAGGCACAAATCTCCGTAAAGCTCGTGTCGGAGATTGGCGTGGGGACTATTGCGGCGGGGGTATCCAAGGCACACGCTGACATGGTGCTGATAAGCGGTTATGACGGGGGTACTGGAGCATCACCTCTTTCCTCCATAAGGCATGCGGGAACACCCTGGGAGTTGGGTCTTTCCGAGACCCAGCAGACGCTTGTCTTGAACAGGTTACGCAGCCGGATCAGGGTACAGGCGGACGGTCAAATGAAAACGGGCCGTGATGTTATTATCGCCGCACTCTTAGGGGCAGAGGAATACGGTTTTGCAACTGCGGTCCTGGTTGTATTAGGCTGTGTGATGATGAGAAAGTGCAACAAAAATATTTGTGCCGTGGGCATAGCAACACAGGATCCGGAGTTGCGAAAGTTTTTTTCAGGTAAACCGGAGTATATAGAGAACTATTTCACGATGGTTGCCGAAGAAGTTCGAGAATACATGGCCAGACTGGGGTTTCGCAAGATGGATGCCCTGATCGGCAGGGCTGATCTTCTCGAAATGAGCAGGGCCGTGGATTTCTGGAAGGCAAAGGGCCTTGACTTTTCAAAGATCCTGTATCGGCCCATGATGGATGAAAATAGCCCATCTCGCTGTGTTGAGGCACAGCAGCACAAAATCGAAGACGTCATGGACAGAGAACTCATCCTACGTTTTAAAGATGCGCTGGAGAGCAAGAAAAGGGTGCGCGCAGTAGTTCCCATAAGGAATGTCAACCGAACGACCGGTGCGATGCTCTCGGGGGAGATCGTTAAGCGTTATGGTAACAAGGGCTTGCCCGATGACACGATTGTGTGCAAGTTCAGAGGGGCCGCAGGCCAGAGCTTTGGTGCATTCGGTGCAAGAGGCCTGACCCTCATTCTGGAAGGTGAAGCCAATGATTATCTCGGTAAAGGCTTATCAGGGGGAAAGATTATTGTTAAGCCCTATTCCGGGATTGATTTTGACCCGTCCCAAAATATTGTAGCCGGGAATGTGATCCTTTATGGTGCGACAGGCGGGGAAGTGTACATCCATGGCAAAGTCGGTGAACGATTTGCCATCAGGAACAGCGGTGCATACGCGGTGGTGGAGGATGTGGGAGACCACGGATGTGAATACATGACAGGAGGCCGGGTAGTAGTTCTTGGCCATACCGGGATAAATTTTGCCGCGGGAATGAGCGGTGGTATCGCTTATGTCTATGACCCGGGGGGAGGGTTTGACAGCCGCTGCAACCTGGACATGGTGGATCTGGAATTAGTGCGGGATGCAAAGGATATTGAGGAATTGAAAGGCATGATCAACCGGCATGTCAAAAATACCGGTAGCAAAAAAGCAGAAGAAATACTCCTTGACTGGGATGCCTGCCTGCCGTTTTTTGTCAAGGTCTTTCCCATGGAATACCGCAGGGTCCTTGGTCAGATGAGCAAAGAAGATGAGGCAACGGTGAGGGAAGAAGTACAGCACAAGTAGACTTCCGCCAGGGCGAAAAAGAATTTTATGGAATATAAACGAAAAGATCCGGGATATCGTCCCATAGATGAAAGGCTCAGGGACTACAAGGCTGTTGAACTGCAGTTGAGTCAAGATGAGATCCACAGGCAGGCGTCGCGATGCATGGACTGCGGAATACCCTTCTGTCATGCCTATGGTTGTCCGGTGTCCAATGTCATCCCGGAATTGAACGCCTTTGTCTGCAGGGGTAACTGGCGGCAGGCCATGAATCTATTATTGTCTGCGGACAATTTTCCTGAATTTACCGGTCGCGTCTGTCCGGCCCCCTGTGAAGGGGCCTGCGTGGCGGGAATCAGTGATGATCCCGTGACCATAAGGCAGATTGAATTGGCCATTATTGAAAGGGGTTTCGAGAGTGGCGACGTCGGTTCCGGCCCGCCTTCAATGCGTTATGATAATAGTGTAGCGGTTATCGGTTCAGGGCCTGCGGGATTGGCAGTGGCGGATACGCTAAACAGGGCAGGTTACCTGGTAACGGTTTATGATAATGCCAGGCACCCGGGCGGTATTCTAAGGTATGGGATCCCTGATTTCAAATTGGAGAAATGGGTAGTAGAACGGCGCGTAAAGTTGATGGAGGATGAAGGCGTTGTTTTTGAGATGGGTGTCAATGTGGGGAAGGACATTTCCTACCGTTTTCTCAAAAAGCGTTTTGATGCCTTGTGCCTGGCCGGCGGGACCCGTGAACCGAGGGATCTCACGATTCCAGGACGCGAGTTAAAAGGGATTCATTTTGCAATGGACTATTTGACACAACAGAACAAAAGGATTGGCGGCGAACCTGTTGACCCTTCGAAGTCCGTAACAGCGGCAGGCAGGACTGTGATTGTGATCGGGGGAGGGGACACCGGTTCGGACTGTCTCGGCACGGCGCTGCGCCAGGGAGCAAAAAGAGTCTATCAGTTTGAGATCCTGTCCAAACCGCCTGTAAAAAGATCAACGTCAACGCCATGGCCAATGTGGCCTCTTATGTTGCGGGAAACCCATGCCCACAAAGAGGGCGGGGAGCAGCGTTGGTCCGTGATGACTGAAAAGTTCTCCGGCCATGGCGGGGCCCTCAAAAAGCTTCACTGCGCTGAAGTGGAATGGAG